>JANYDX010000030.1 GCA_025363395.1 Verrucomicrobiota bacterium | reverse complement strand
GGGCCGCTACGCGGAAATCATCAGCTACGACCAGCGCCGGCATCTCATCCGGCTCTATGAAGCCCGGCGCCATCCACGCATGGCCCCTGTAGCTGCCCCCACCGCGTCGGCAGCGCAAGAGCCCCGGCCCCTCGCTCCGCCGCCACCCGACGCGAGTCCACCGCCACCCACCGGTCCGGCGCCCTGAACCTTTCGGCTATGAGCTCCGCGTGCGAAGTTGATCGCGAATCACGGCCAGCGTGCGTTCGGTCGCGCCGCGGTTGATCTCGTGCCACCCGCGCGCGGCCGCCGCGAGTTGCTCCCGCTGCGGAGCGTCCTGCAAAAGCTTCACCACCGCACCGCTGAGTTCCGCGGGCGTCTCGACTTTCCGAGCTGCGCCCGCCTCGGTGAGCGTGCGAATGATTTCGCGGAAATTTGTCATGTGCGGCCCGTGCAAGATGGGCTTGCCCAGCACGGCGGCCTCCACCGGGGTCTGTCCGCCATCGTGGGGTGAAAAACTTTTGCCCACAAAAACCAGATCCGCCAGCTGGGTAAACTTCCGCAACTCGCCGGTCGTGTCGCCCACGGCCACATCGCAGTCCGCCACTGCCCCCCCGTCGGAACGGAAATGAAAGACGTGGCCCGACTTCTCCAAAAGCGCGCGCAATTCCTCCCTTCGTTCGGCATGCCGCGGCACCAGCAGCAGCGAAATCTTCAAGCCAGATTCACGCGCGGCCGACAGCGCCGCGAGCAAAGCCGCCTCTTCACCGGGCCACGTGGAAGAGCCGAGCAACACCAAGCCCTCGCCCAAGCCCAGCTCACGCCGGAGTTGCGCCTTTTCCGGCTCAGTCATCAGCGGAATGTGCACATCAAGCTTCAGATTACCCGTGGTCTGCAGTTGCCCCGACGAAAATCCCAGAGCCTTGAAGCGCTGTTCATCTCGCTTTGACGAACACAACACCTGCGTGATGCCGGCAGCCAGCGGCCTCAACAAGGCGCGGAATCGCAGCGATCGCCGGAAGCTTCGGTCGGACAGACGCGCATTGACGCTGATCACCGGCACGCCGTGCGCGTTCGCCTGATGCACATGCTCAGGCCAGCGCTCGCCCTCCATCAAAATGCACAGGTCGGGCCGGACTTTGCACCAGGCACTCGCACTGAACGCCCAGAAATCCAATGGGAAATATCCGATGCCAATCGTCAGCGCGCCGTACTTTTCCTTCGCAAGCTTGTAGCCGGTGCTGGTGGTGGTGGTCAGGTAAACCTCCGGGCCTGCCTCGCGTTTAAAGGCCTCCAGCAGCGGCGCGATGGCGAGCATTTCCCCCACACTGACCGCCTGGAGCCAGACGCGGCGCGTGCTGGCTTTTTTCGGCGGCAACGAATCTGTGCCGCCGAAACGATGGCTGAAATTCTCCACGTAACCGCCACGCCGCCGCATACGCCACAAATAATATGGCGTCAGCAGCAGCAGCAACGGGAGAAAAAGAAGGCGATAGAGCCAGATCAAAAGAGTGAGCGGTGAGCAGTCAGCAGTAAACAGTTCAAGAGCTGCGCTCCAAACTGCGCTTCAGCCCATAGGTGAGTCGAATACTCATCCAGTATTGCAGCGATTCCAGCGGCTTCAAGATCACCGACCAGTCCCACGCGTCGCGCGGCTTCGAGCTGGGTCTCCCCCTCGTTCATCGAGCTGATGGAATAGCCAAGAAACTGACGGAACTGGTCGCGAGACTGGTCAGCAGCTCCCTCGGCAATGTTGGAGGATGCTAAAAGAGCTGTACTGCGAATCGGAGAAACCAGGTGATTTTCGTTTGCGGGAAAACTTGCGGTCAATCGATGAATCTCGACGTAAAGATCCATGCTGCACTGCCACGCGAGCAGACGTTTGTGCGGTTTTTCACTTTCTGGACTGCTCACGGCTTACAGCTCACCGCTCACTTTCATTGTCCCAGCACCCAGCTGAAGATCAGCGGCACCACGATGGTGGCGTCGCTTTCGACGATGAACTTCGGGGTCTTCGCTCCGAGCTTGCCCCAGGTGATTTTCTCGTTCGGTACCGCGCCGGAATAACTGCCGTAGCTGGTGGTCGAATCGCTGATCTGCGCGAAATAGCCCCACAAGGGCACACTCGTGCGGCCCAAATCCTGATGGAGCATAGGCACGACGCAGATCGGAAAATCGCCCGCGATGCCACCACCGATCTGGAAGAAGCCGATCGAGCCCTCGCCGTTGCGCAGCTCCTTCGCCGTCGTGGTGTACCAGTCCGCCAGCCACGCCATGTATTCGATGCCGGTGCGGACAGTGTGAACATTCTTAATCTCACCCGTGATAACGCGGCCGGCATACATATTGCCCAAGGTCGCATCCTCCCAGCCCGGCACGATGATCGGGAGGTTCTTCTCGCAGGCGGCCAGCATCCACGAATTTTTCGGATCGATCTGGTACATCTTCTTCAATTTTCCGCTCCGCAGAATCTTGTACATGAACTCGTGCGGGAAATAGTGCTCGCCGGCCTGATCCGCCGCCACCCACTCCTCTGCCACCGCCGCCTCGATCCGGCGCATCGCCTCGCCTTCGGGAATGCAGGTGTCAGTCACCCGGTTCATGTGACGGTCGAGTAATTTCTGCTCATCCTCGGCCGTGAGATGCCGGTAATGCGGCACGCGCTCATAATAATCGTGGGCTACGAGATTAAAGATGTCCTCCTCCAAATTCGCGCCCGTGCAAACGATGGCGTGAACCTTGTCCTGCCGGATCATCTCAGCGAGCGTGATGCCAAGTTCAGCCGTGGACATCGCACCGGCGATGGTCACCAGCATCTTGCCACCGGCCTGGAGGTGGGTCTCATAACCCTTGGCGGTATCCAGGAGGGCGGCGGCGTTGAAGTGCCGGTAATTCTTCGCGATGAAACGCGAAACCGGACCCTTCTTCTTCGCAAGGGCGGCATTGATATCTTCGGGACGTTTCGTCTGGCGCTTGGCTTTGATCATTTTCCAACAGATAGGAAGCCGGGCGGGCTTTTGGCCACACAAAAGTCGGTGCAGACGGCCTCATTTTGACCCTCGCTGGAAACTTGCAGTCTCCGGTCAGGTCCGAAAACCTTTACCGCCATGCCTTCCCCTCGTCCCGCCGTCGTTTTGCGTTCCGCCTTCCTCCTCGCACTGCTTGCCCCCTGGCTGGCTTTCGCCGCGAACTTTGCCCACGAAATCAGCGACCTGCCCGTGGATCCGGCGATCAAATGGGGCCGGCTCGAAAACGGCCTGCGCTACGCCGTCCTCCCCAATCACGAGCCCAAGGGCCGCGTCAGCGCCCGTCTGGTGGTGCATGTAGGCTCGCTGTACGAAAACGAAAACCAGCGCGGCCTCGCCCATTTCCTCGAGCACATGGCCTTCAACGGCAGCACCCATTTCCCCGCCGCCAGCGTGGTCGAATTTTTCCAGCGTCTGGGCATGGACTTCGGCGGCGACACCAATGCGTCAACCGGATTTGACCGCACCGTTTACCAACTCGAACTGCCCGACACCAAGCCCACGACCTTGCATGAAGCGCTGACTTTCTTTTCCGATGTGGCCGGCGGACTCCTGCTCGAAGACAAGGAAGTCGACAAGGAACGCGGGATCATCCTGAGCGAGAAACGTGCCCGCGATTCCGTGGGACTTCGCACCTACCTGGCCGAAATGGAATTCCTCGTGCCGGAAACTCGTTTTCCCCAGCGTCTGCCTATCGGACTCGATGAAGTTATCAAGGGCGCCAAGCGCGACCGTTTCGCGGAATTCTACAACGCCTGGTACCGCCCCGAGCGCATGGTCCTCGTCCTCGTGGGCGATGTCGAAGTCGCCGGGGTTGAACCGCTGATCAAGGAACTCTTTTCACCGCTCACCGCCCGCGCTCCCGCCTTGCCCGAGCCGGGACTTGGCACGGTGACCGTGCCGGATTCTGTCGTCGCCTCCGCGCACGCCGAACCGGAAGCGGGCAGCGTCAACGTCGCACTGGAGACCGTCGTCCCCTACCAGTTTGAACCGGACACCACGGCCCTGCGGCTCAAGTACCTGCCGCGCACGCTCGCCCTGCAAATGATCAACCGGCGGCTCTCCATCCTCGCCAAAAAGGAAGGCGCGCCGTTTCTCAGCGGCCAGGTGGGCATCACCGAGCAGTTTGATTTTTTCCGCAATGCCTCGATCGAACTCAACTGCCGTCCCGACCAGTGGTCAGCCGCTCTCACCGTTGCCGAACAGGAATTGCGCCGTGCGCTTGAGCACGGGTTTCAGACCGATGAACTGACCGAGGCTGTCGCCGAAATGCGCAACGGTTTCGAACAGGCCGTGCGCACCGCCTCGACCCGGCGCTCCCCCAACCTCGCGGACGAAATCGCAGAAAGCGTCATCGATCGTTCGGTCACCACCCATCCCTCAACTGACCTCGCGATGTACCAGCCAGCTCTCGCCAAGATCACGCCGGAAGATTGCGCCGCCGCGCTGAAGACCGCTTGGAGTGAAACGAATGGGCGGAAGATTTTTATCAGTGGAAATTTCCAGCCCACGCCTGTCCCCAAAACCATTTCCGACGCTTATTCCACCAGCCATGTCGTGACCGTTGCGGCCCAAGCCAAGACCGAGCAGGCTGCGTTCGCCTACACTCAATTCGGCGCACCCGGTGAAGTGGCAAAAAAACAGACGGTCGAGGATCTGGGCGCCACGCTGCTCCAGTTCAAGAACGGCGTGCGGCTCAATCTGAAACCGACCGACTTCGAGGCCGGCGTCATCCGCATTTCGGTTCGCATCGGCGGCGGCACGCTCACCATGCCACTCACTCAACCCGGACTTTCGTTGCTCGCCGATGTCGCCTTCACCGCCGGCGGACTCGGCCGGCACAGCGTGGATGATCTCCAGCGTATCCTTGCCGGCAAAACAATCGGACTCGGCTTTGGGGTCCAGTCCGACGCCTTCACTTTCAGCGGCGGCACCAATCGCGACGACCTATTGCTGCAGCTCCAACTCTTCTGTGCCTTCCTCACCGATCCGGGTTACCGGCCCGAGTCCATCCGCCAGGTGCACAAGGCGGCCGAACAACTCTACGCGCGCCTCGCGCACACTCCCGATGGCCCGTTTCAACTCGAAGTGGATTCTCTCCTCGCCAGCGGCGACGTGCGTTTCGGCCTCCCC
>JANYDX010000433.1 GCA_025363395.1 Verrucomicrobiota bacterium | reverse complement strand
ATGCGATTCAGGAAGCTCCCGGCCAGTGGAGGCACGGATCATTCACCTCACCATCCGTAATTCTGAGGTTTGTTTTTTTCAAAGGCACCGGCGTAATCGCGACAATAGAATTGGGAGACGGGTTTCTGGTTCGTGGTGGTGGTGGCGATTGGGCATTCAAGAGGATCAGTAAAGAACTCCAAGCGAGTTTGGTTTCTTTGGGCCGGAAAAAGGGCGGGGCAACTCCGGCCCAGCGCCCTTGATCTCACTTGAATCGCCGGCATAAGAATGATGATGACCACGCGATTATTCGATCACCTTGATTTGCACGTCCGCGATCTGCGCGAAGCCGAGCCGTTTTACGGCGTGATTCTTCCGGCGCTCGGTTTTCCGACGCGGGCCAGGCGCCGCATTGCGTTTACTTTGAGGCGATCCGCCAGCACCCGAAGGCAGGGTTTATTGCGCTCATCGAAGACCGGTCTCATAACAGTCACGGAGCCCGCATTGCTTTTTGGCGCGACACCCAGGAGCAAGTCGATGCCTTCGCCTCTCTGCTGCCACTATGCGGTGCGAAGAATATCGAGGGCCCCGAATTTTGTCCGGAATATACTCCCACCTACTATGCGGTCTATTTTGAAGATCCGGGTGGCAATCGGTTCGAAGTCTGCTGTCGCACGGCAAACCCGAACCTTGCCTGACCGGTCATGTCGGATTTTGCCTTCCTTCTTTCCGACCGGAATTGAGTGATGCTTGGAATTTTTCCCGACTCTTTGTTTGGGAAAAATGAAAGGCGAGTCGTATTCCAGAGAAACTCTCCGCCAGCTTGGCATTTGGAAGAATCCAGGGCGGCTGAGATGGTTCGCCACAGTAATGTAGGTTGATCGCGGCGTAAAGCCGCTCCTGCAGTCGGAATGAGTTTGAGGTTGTGCCCGGTTCACCGCCCCAGTGCGGCCATCATGGCGGCGGGGTAGCGGGTGCCGGCAATGCTGTCGGGCGGGAAGACGGCGCTGATCTCGTCGCGTTCGGCGGGGGTGAGGGAGAGCTCGAGTGCGCCGAGATTCTCGTCGAGATACCGGATGCGTTTGGTACCTGGGATCGGCACAATGTCGTCTCCCCGCGCGAGCACCCAGGCGAGCGCGAGCTGGCTGGCCGTGCATTGCTTGCGGGCGGCGAGCTCGCCGAGTCGCGTCACGACTGCCAGGTTTCGGGCGAAGTTCTCCCCTTGGAACCGCGGCGAAACGCGTCGGTAATCATCTACCGCAAAATCCTCGAAGCGTTTGAGCTGCCCGGTGAGAAACCCGCGGCCCAGCGGACTGTAGGCGACAAATCCGATGCCGAGCTCACGACACGTCGCGAGCACGCCGTCCTCGGCTTCGCGGGTCCAGACGGAATATTCCATCTGCAACGCCGTGATCGGATGCACCGCATGGGCCCGGCGAATGGTGTCGACGCCCGCTTCGGACAGGCCGAGGTGACGCACTTTCCCCGCGCGCACCAGCTCCGCCATCGCTCCCACCGTTTCCTCGATGGGCGTGGCGGGATCGACCCGGTGCTGGTAATAGAGATCGATCACCTCCACGCCGAGGCGCAGAAGGCTGGCGTCACAAGCGGCTCGGACATACTCCGGTTTCCCGCTGATGCCCCGCGCCGCTGGATTAGCCGGATCGCGCACGATGCCGAACTTCGTGGCTACCACCACTTCGTTGCGCCGTGTCGCGAGAACCTGGGCCAGGAGTCTCTCGTTGTGGTGCGGGCCGTACATGTCGGCCGTGTCGAGAAAGTTAATCCCGCGATCCAGCGCATGATGCAGCGTGGCGAGCGATTCCGTGTCGTTTCGCTCCCCGTAAAAATCCGACATGCCCATGCAACCAAGGCCCAGCGCCGAGACGCTTGGCCCGTTTTTCCCCAGCGTGCGGTGTAACATCCCACGAGACTAGCCAGCCATCGGAGAAAGTAAAATGGGCCGGCTATTACTTCAGGATAGGTAGGGCGGATTGCCGAGCTTCTGCGGCCTGCCTTCATTGTGCCGGGGGTTAAGGATCACCCGCCCTGCCTTAAATCCGCACCAATCGGCCGGAAAAGATATGATTGACCTCAATCATATAACGGCTTTCGCTTTTCTCCCATGCGCGTTCCCCAGCATCTCGTCGACCGTCGTCGCGAAGAGCTTCGCAGCCTTATCCGGCGCGATGGGTTTCTGCCCGTGGCTGAGATCTGCCGGCGTCTGGGTGTTTCCGAGGCCACGGCCCGGCGCGATTTGGTGGCGGTCGAGGCCAACGGCCATATCACGCGCACCTACGGCGGCGCCCTGGCGGACTACAACAGCGCCTTCGCGTCCCTCGACGAACGCTCCGGCCGCGCCCGGCCGGCCAAGGCCCGCATCGCCGAGAAGGCCGTGGCGCAGATTCCCCGCTCAGGCACCATTTTTCTCGACGCCGGCACCACCATCCAAGCAGTGGCCCGGGCCTTGACCCATCGTCGCGATCTCACCCACCTGGTGGTGGCAACGAACAGCCTGGCGGCAGCTTCCGTGCTCGCCGGCGCAGCGGGCGTGGAACTGCATGTGGTGGGCGGCATGTTTCTCAACCGGCAGGCTGCCCTGATGGGCACACGAGCGGTCCGTGCGCTTGAAGACTGGTCGTTTGACGCGGCGTTCCTCAGTGGTGAAGGCATGGACGACGCTGGCGTCAGCAACTCGCACGAGAGCATCGCGGAATTTCAGCGCGCAGTCTTGCACCAGACGGACAATATTTATTTCTGCCTCGATGCTTCGAAGCTCGGGCGCTCCACTCCGCATCGCGTGGCGCCGTGGAAGCAGTTGACGGCCTTGGTCACCGATGCGTTGCCCAAGCAGCTGACCACCCATGGCATTGAACTTTCCTCCCGCAAACATTTGCGCGCCTGATTTTTTCCATGAGCAATTCTTCGTCCCCACCCAGCGTAACCAGCCAGTTGATCGAGTTGTCGCATCAGCTTGGTCGCGAGGATCGCAAGCTCGCTATCCTCGGAGAAGGCAACACCTCGGCGCGCGTCACGAACGATACGTTCGTGGTCAAGGCCAGCGGTTCAAATCTGGGGTCTCTGACCCCGGCGGGAGTAACGGAGTGTCACTTTTCCGGCCTGCTGCCCCTGCTTGCGACGAAAGACCTCACGGATGCGGCGGTCGACCAGGCGCTGTTGGACGCCCGGGTTTCGCCGGCGGCAAAAAAACCCTCGGTCGAGGCGATTTTCCACGCGTACCTGCTTACCTTACCCGGCGTGAATTTCGTCGGCCACACCCATCCCGTCACTGTCAATCAGGTGCTCTGCTCGGACCAGGCGCGAAACTTTGCCCGCCGTCGTGCGTTTCCCGATGAGATTGTGTGCTGCGGCGTGGAGAGCGTGTTTGTGCCGTACACCGACCCTGGATTGAAGCTGGCGCAAGTGATGCAACGGGCGGTGGTCACCTACATCAAGCGATTGTCCCGGCCGCCGCGCGTCATCCTGCTGGAAAATCATGGTTTCATCGCGCTCGGTGCGACACCGGAATCGGTGCTCGCGACCACGTTGATGGGCGCGAAGGCCGCCGAGATTTTCTCGGGCGCAGCGGCCATCAGCGGCGCTCCTCGTTTCCTGACGCCGTCCCAGGTGTTCCGCATTGCCGGCCGCCCCGACGAACACTACCGCCAGAAAGCCCTGGGTCTGTGACCCCAAATCTTTCTCGCGAAAATTATTCTACACATGAAATCCTACCAATTCGTCAAATACAGCTGGGATGACGCCAAGGCGGCATCGCTCGATCCGGTCGGCCGGCTGATCTATCGGTCCAACATTCTCGGCAGCGATCAGCGCATCACGAACACCGGTGGCGGCAATACATCGTCGAAGCTCAGCGAGAAGGATCCGCTGAACGGCCAGCCCACCGAGGTGCTGTGGGTCAAGGGTTCTGGCGGCGATCTGCGCACGAGCACGCGGGAGAATTTCTCCTCCCTCTACCAACAGAAACTGCTCGACCTGCAGAAGCTGTACGCCGCCCGCACGGACAAGGGCCTGAAGGCGCCCGCTGAAGACGACATGGTGGGAATGTACAGCCACACGACGTTCAATCTGAATCCGCGTCCGTCCTCGATCGATACCCCGCTGCATTCGTTTTTGCCCGGCAAGCACGTGGATCATATGCACCCGAACGCGATCATTGCGATCGCGGCGTCGGCCAATTGCGAGAAGCTCACCCAGGAAATCTTCGGCGGACAGATGGCCTACGTGCCATGGATGCGCCCCGGCTTTGAGCTCGGTCTTGCGATGCAGGAAATTTCGAAGAAAAATTCCAAAGTGCAGGCGATCATGATGGGCCAGCACGGTTTCATCTCGTGGGACAACGACGAAAAAGCCTGCTACACGCTCACGCTCGACTTCATCGAGCAGGCTTCCGCTTACATCGAAGCGAAGTACCAAGCCAAGGGCGGTGACGCCACGGCCTTCGGCGGCGCGAAATATTCCACGCTCACACCAGAACGGCGCAACGCGACTCTCGCCACAATTCTCCCCTGGCTGCGCGGCCAGGTTTCCCAGCAAAAGCGCTTCATCGGCACCGTGCAGGACGACGAGAAGATCCTGCGCTTCGTCAACTCCAAGGACGCTGCCCGCCTCGCCGAGCTGGGAACTTCCTGCCCGGACCATTTCCTGCGGACGAAAATTAAACCATTATACGTCGCATGGGACCCATCAGTCTCATCCGTGGCCGACCTGAAAAAACTTCTCGCCGACGGCATCGCCCAGTATCGCAAGGACTACGCGGCATACTACGAGCGCTGCAAACACGCCAACTCGCCGGCGCAGCGCGATGCGAATCCGACCGTCGTGCTTATCCCCGGCGTCGGCATGATTGCCTGGGGCAAGGACAAATCGGAATCCCGCGTCACCGCTGAATTCTATAACTGCGCCGTCGAGGTCATGCGCGGCGCCGAGGCGATCGACAAGTACATCGCCCTGCCGCAGCAGGAAGCCTTCGACATCGAGTACTGGCTTCTGGAAGAAGCGAAACTCCATCGCATGCCGGCCGAGAAGGAACTGGCCCGCCAGGTCGTCGTGGTCATTGGTGCCGGCTCCGGCATCGGCAAGGAAACCGCGCACCGTCTCGTCAAGGAAGGCGCACACATTGTGTGCGTCGACTTGAACGAAGCCGCCGCGCAGGCGACCGCGAAGGAAATCACCGACAAATACGGCGTGGGCATCGGCGTCGCCGGCACCGGTCTCTCGAATTGCGGTCCAGCGCTCGGTCTTGCGGCCAATATCACGGAGCGCTCCAGCATCCGCGCGATGCTCGACCAGGTCGCGCTGGCGTACGGTGGTTTTGATTCCATCTGCGTCACCGCCGGCATTTTCGTGCCGAGCGATACGACCGGTCACATCCCCGACGAGAAATGGGCGCTGACTTTTGCCATCAACGTCACCGGCAGCTACCTCGTCGGCGACGAAGCTTACAAGACCTGGAAAGAGCAGGGCCTGCGCGGTAATCTCGTGCTGACCACGAGCGCCAATGCCGCGGTCGCCAAGAAAGGCTCCGTGGCCTATGACGTGTCGAAGGCCGCCGGCAACCATCTGGTCCGCGAACTCGCCATCGAGCTCGCGCCGCTCGTCCGTGTGAACGGCGTCGCACCGGCCACGGTGGTGCAGGGGAGTGCGATGTTCCCGCGCGACCGGGTCATCGGCTCGCTGGCGAAGTACAACATCCCGTACAAGGACGACGAGGCGACCGAGTCGCTCGTGACCAAGCTCGCGCAATTCTACGCTGACCGCACGCTCACCAAGGCGCCGATCACGCCCGCCGACCAAGCAGAAGCCTACTTCCTCCTCGTGACGAAACGCCTCAGCAAAACCACCGGCCAAGTCATCACCGTCGACGGCGGCCTGCACGAAGCCTTCCTCCGGTAAGCTAAAGCAATTGTGACATTGAGAACACTGAGACTCACGGAGCTGCACAGAGTTAATTCCCTGGAACAACCCTGAAAATCTTTCTCTGTGACCTCGGTGCCACCTCCTCGCCCTCTGTGACAAAACCCTCCTCCAAAATCATTCACTGCGCCGCCGTCGATCTCGGTGCGACGAGCGGCCGCGTGATCGTCGGCACTTGGACCGGAAAACGGCTGGACCTCACCGAGGTTCATCGTTTCCCCAACCAATTCCGTTCGATCGGTGGGCACGACTACTGGGATATTCCCGGGCTCTGGACGGAAATCACAAAGGGACTGCGCGAAGCAAAGAAAGAGTTTCCCAAACTCGCTTCGGTCGGCGTAGACACGTGGGGCGTCGATTATGTACTGGTCAATGACGCCGGCCGCATGGTGTTTCCGACGCACTCCTACCGAGACGCCCGGACCCAGTCCGGCCTCCAGCGTCTGGCCAATACCCGCGCTGCGCTCGAACGCATTTATGCAGCCACCGGCATCCCAAATGTTTTCTATAACAGCAGCCTGCAGTTGGAGGAAACCGTCGCCAAAT
Source organism: Verrucomicrobiota bacterium (assembly GCA_025363395.1). Classification (GTDB taxonomy): domain Bacteria; phylum Verrucomicrobiota; class Verrucomicrobiia; order Opitutales; family Opitutaceae; genus Lacunisphaera. The sequence goes on along the minus strand of JANYDX010000433.1, from coordinate 3,262 downwards.
GTCCGTCGGTGACCGATCTCGCGACGCGCTGTCTGTTCCTGCCGGACTATTTCAATTTCCTGCTCTCGGGGCGCATGGAGAATGAAATTTCCTTCGCAAGCACAACCCAGCTCCTCGATGTCCACGGCATCGATTGGTCGCGCGCCACGCTCGATCATTTCCACATTCCGTCCACATGGTTCACTAAGCCAATTCTCGCCAACACCGTGCTGGGCCCGGTCCGCGATCTGCCCGAGTTGAAGGGCGTGAAGGTCATCGCCGTTCCCGGTCACGACACCGCGAGCGCCTACGATGCGATGCCCGCCGATCCCGCTGGCGGGGATTTGTACATCAGCTCCGGCACCTGGTCGCTGGTTGGCTTCGAAAGCGATAAACCCGTTTTGGGCGCAGAATCGCTGGCAGCCCGCATTTCCAACGAGCGTACCGGCGACGGCCGGTACCGTCCCCTGACCAACGTCATCGGGCTCTGGCTGCTCGAGCAGACGCTGAAGGAATTTACCGCTCGTCCGAAGACCGACACCGAGTGGGCGAAGCTCATCACGGCCGCCGAAAAACTTCCCGCTCCCGCGCAGCTCCTTGATGTGATCGATCCTTCCTTCGTGAATCCGCCGTCAATGCTGGCCGCCATCGGTGCGCACCTCAAAAAGAGAAAACTTCCCGCGCCCAAGACCATCGCGGCCTACACCCGGTTGATCTGTGATTCGCTGGGTCGCGGTCATGCTGACGCGCTGCGCGCCTTCGAGCGCCTCGCGGGCCGAAAATTCAGCCGCATCCTCATCGTCGGTGGTGGATCCAAGAACCGCTTGCTGTGCCAGGCGACCGCTGACGCCGCTGGTCTGCCCGTCCACGCCTTCACCCTCGAAGGCACCGCCGTCGGCAATCTCGCCTCCCAACTCATCGGCCTCCGCGCCGTCCGCAACCTCGCGACCTTTCGCGAAATCCTCGGCCGCCAGATCAAAGCGAATATTTACGAACCCGAAGCTTGACCACGGATTTCACGGATTAACACGGATAACAGAATTAACCACAGAATACACGGAACACACAGAATTCTGAAAATCACTCCAATTTAAATGACTCCCCAACTCCTCTCTTCTGTGTTTCTGAATATTCTGTGGTTCCACCTGCCGTGGTCTGTATCCGTGTTAATCAGTGAAATCCGTGGTTAAAAAAACTTTCTCCATGCCCTCTGCCTCCACTTCCGCCAAAAACGTTCACGCCGCCTACCGACTCGCCCGCCCCGCTTATGCCGAGCGCGGCGTGGACACCGATGCCGCCATCAAAAAAGCACTCGCCGTTCCGATTTCACTGCACTGCTGGCAGGCCGATGATGTCCGCGGCCTCGAAACTCCCGTCGAAGGTCTCGCCGGCGGAGGCATCATGTCGACCGGCGGTTATCCCGGCCGTGCGCGCAATGGCGATGAAATGCGCGCTGACCTCGATCTCGTCCTGAAGCTGCTGCCCGGCGTGCAACGCCTCAACCTGCACGCCTTCTACGCCGAGACCGGCAAGAAACCCGTGGATCGCGACGCGATCACGCCCGCGCATTTCTCGAGCTGGCTCGACTGGGCGAAAGAACATCGCATCGGGCTTGATTTCAATCCGACGTACTTCGCGCATCCGAAGGCCAACGATGGCTTCACCCTGTCGAGCGCAGACAAAAAGATCCGCCAATTCTGGATCGACCACGGTCGCGCCTGCCGCCACATCGCCCAGCATTTTTCCAAGAAACTCGGTTCGCCCAGCGTGATCAACCACTGGATTCCCGACGGCACCAAGGATCAGCCGGCCGACCGTTTCGGACCGCGGGCGCGGCTCGTCGAATCGCTCGATGCCGTGCTCGACGACAAGGGAGTCAGTGGGAACCACTGCGTGGACGCGGTCGAAGGCAAACTCTTCGGCATCGGCAGCGAAGACTACGTGGTGGGCTCGCATGAGTTTTATTATTCCTACGCCCAGAGCCGGAAGGTCGTGCCGTGTCTCGATCTTGGCCACTATCACCCGACTGAATCCGTGGCGGACAAGGTTTCAGCGCTGCTGCAATTCCATCCGCGCCTGTTGCTGCACACCAGCCGTCCCATCCGCTGGGACAGCGACCACGTCGTGATCCTCGATGACGCCGTGCGCGCGCTCTTCACCGAGATCGCGCGTGGTGGGGCCTTCAACCGGGTGTATGTTGCACTCGATTTCTTCGACGCCAGCATCAACCGCATCGCCGCCTACGTCGTCGGCGCCCGCGCGACGCGTCAGGCAATTTTACTCGGACTGCTCGATCCGTCGAAGCTCCTCAAAGCCGCCGACGCTGGTGGTCGCGGACACGAGCGCCTCGCCTTGATGGAGCAGTCTAAGTCAATGCCCTGGGGCGCAGTCTGGGACGAGCTGTGCGTCCGCGCCGGCACGCCCCCCGCCGAAACCTGGCTAGCGAATGTAGCGAACTACGAAACCAAAGTCCTCAGCAAACGCGCCTGAGATTTAAACTACTAATCTTCACTAATTCTCACTAATAAATATTTGGAGTGGCGAGCTAACCACCGATTACACTGATGTTCACGGATGGAAAACCACAGAACACACTGCCTTGATCCCAATCCGTGTTCGTCCGTGAAATCCGTGGTTAAAAAAATTCCTTTCTGTTCATGACTTCCCTCGCGCACATCGATAATCCCGACGTCGTCCTGATCGGCAGCGGCGTCATGTCGGCCAATCTGGGCGCGCTGCTCAAACGGCTCGATCCCACGCTGCGGATTCAGGTGTACGAGGCGGCGGACGAACTGGCCTACGAGGCTTCCAACGGCTGGAACAACGCGGGCACCGGCCACGCGGGCATTTGCGAATTAAGCTACACGCCGAAGCGCGAGGCCGACGGCACGGTAAAGGTCCAGAAGCTGATCGATATTTTCCAGGAGTTTGAGCAGTCGCTCCAGTTCTGGGGGCAGGCCGTTTCGAGCGGCATGATCGACACGCCCAAGGAGTTCATCAATCCGGTCAAGCATATCAGCTTTGTGCACGGACAGGAGCAGGTGGAATTTCTCAAGGACCGCCACGCTGGCATGGCCGCGCATCATTTCTTCGCCGCGATGGAGTTCAGCACCGACCGCGCGAAGATCGGCGCGTGGGCTCCGCTGCTCACCGAGGGCCGTGATCCCGCCGTGCCCATTGCCGCCACCAAGATGGACGGCGGCACTGATGTGAACTTCGGCGTCATCTCGCGCAAGCTGCTCGGCTGGCTCGCGCAGCAGGAAGGTTGCGGCGTCGCTGCGGG
>JANYDX010000426.1 GCA_025363395.1 Verrucomicrobiota bacterium | reverse complement strand
AGATTGAGGCCCATGACCTGCAGTTGTGCGACGGCACTGGGGGCTTGGTCGGTGGCACTTGAATTGGTGAGAAACGTGCCATGAGGGCCATAGACACTCAGCGTCCAGCCGAACCAGGTGGCCAAGACTACCGTCCCCGCCCCCGCCGCGATCGCGGTGATCCGACACCAAGCGCGTTCATGCCGTCGCGACCAGCCGAATGCGAACCACGCGGTGCCAAGAATGACTGCATACGGTCCGGTGGAATAGTGGGTCAGCAGACCCGCGGCGAGCGAGACCGAGAACAGCACCGCGTCGACCGTCCCTGCATCATCATCCTGGGCCTTGAGGAAAAAATACAGGGCGACGAGGACGAAAAAGGCGGCGGGTAGTTTGGTCCACGCATAGGTCGCGTTTTGCGCGAACATCGGGTTGATCATGAACAGCAGTGCCAGCACGGCGATGGCCTGACGCCCGCCGAAGCGCCGGGCGAGTAGGCCTGCTGGCAGGAAAACGAGGCTGCTGAACAGCGTGCTGAAAAATTGGTAGTGGGCAAAGTCCCGCTGGGTCACTTGCAGCAAGGCTCCGTTAACCACGTTGGCGAGCGGTGGCCGCGAGGTCAGGGCATCAAAGCCGTTGAACAGAATGTCCCGCGGTCCGCGGTCGAGGAAGAACCAGGTGCGCTGTAAATGGCCCCACCAGTCGGCGACCCAAAAAATGCCCCCGGAATAACTTCGCACCAAGGCCAGGCAGCCCACGCTCCAGCTGGTGATGATCAACTGCGCGACCATGAGTGATCGGGCGTCAGGGTCTTGGCCCAGAGCAGCGAGTGGGCGCCAGCCAATAATCAGCCCTCCGACAGCCAGGGCTGGTGGAAGCCAAAGCCAGGTCAGCGGCAACGTCTCCACGTAGACCATCCACGAGAAAAGGAAAAGCCCAAGGAGTGAGAGGGCGACGCTGGTGGTGAGTTTCTCGGCAGGATCGAGCGCGAGGCGCGTTACCAAAGGCCAGGCGAGGCCCAGCGTTACGCCGCAAAAAATCAGCAAGCTCGCGCAGAATGATAGGAGCATGGGGGTTTCCAGAATGATTTCGATGAAACGTGCGGCGCCTCAAACGGGCGGATCTTTATTGATGGATCCGGACGGTCCGGTTTGGGTACGGATCAAAGCGATGAGCAACAAGGCGGCGAGCAAGCCGACGGTGACGGTCGCATAGGGAAGGAGGATATCCCCGACGAAGAGCAAGTGATTCTGGGCTTTCGCGTAAAGGTTCATCTCCGCCGCCCGCGAGTAGTCGGCGACGATGGCAAAGGCCGACCGCCGTTGACTACTCCATCGATCAAGCACGTTTGCCTCCATTCCGAACTGCAAGAGGATGCCCAGGGCGAAATCCACGGTTGCGCCCGCGATCAAAATGAGGCGCCAAGGTCGGCCTAGATTCAGCCAGCGAGCGGCCAGGTACGCCAGGCCGAGGAGAACGAGCGGTTGCAGGCAGATGTGGGCGAGGCCCCAGGTGTCGCGCGCGCCGTGCACCGCCATGCCCAAAATCGAATTGCCCATAATGAAGAGGGCCCAAAACACCCTCCTGCGAGGCGGCGTGTTCCTCCACTGCTTGATCAGGAGAAAGGTAATTGCCGCCCACACGATGCTCCCGAAAACGAAGAAAAAGTTTAATTGATAGAGATTGAAAAACCAATCGCGCCACCACCCGGCGGAACTGTTTTGGGTAACGGAGGTGTAGTCAGGTTGGCGGAAAAAATGCGGTACCAAGGTGTCGCGTATGTTGAGCACCACCACCTGCAGCTGTGTGCTTATATTGGGTGCCTGGTCGGTGATACTGGTGTTGGTCAGAAAGGTTCCGTGCCAACCGTAGACGGCCAGAGCCCAGCCGAACCAGACCGCGAGGACCAGGGCGCCGGCCAGGACGGCGGCGGCGGTGTTGCGACGCCACGCCGGATCGCGTCGCAGGGGCCAGCCGAACGTGAGCCAGGCGAGCCCCAATGATACCGCGTAGGGACCAGCGGAATAGTGAGTCAACAGCCCGGCGGAGAGAGCCACGGCAAACAATCCGGCGTTGACGGGCGGGGTGTCCTTGTCGTGGGCCCGGAGAAAAAAATACAACGCGGCGAGGATGAAAAATGCGGCGGGAAGCTTGGTCCACGCGTAAGTGACGTTCTCGGCGTACATCGGATTGACCATCACCAGAACGGTGAGAGCCGCGATGGCCCGGCTCCCACCAAAGCGCCGGGCGAGCAATCCAGCGGGTAGGAAGACGAGGCTGCCGAGAATGGTGCTGAAAAACTGGTAGTGCGCAAAATCTCTCTGCGTGATTTCAAGAAAAGCGCCCGTCACCACGTTGGCGAGCGGAGGCCGCGAGGTCAGGGCGTCAAATCCGTTGAACAGGATATCACTGCGACCGCGGTCCAGAAAAAAATAAGTGCGCTGCATATGGCCCCACCAATCCGCCACCCACCCGCCTCCGGAATAACCCAAGACCAAGCCCAGCCCGCCGATGCTCCACAGGGTAATGATGAGTTGTCCGATCGCCAAGGTGGCCGCGTCGTGGTCCCGCAAAGCCCGACTGAGCGAGCGCCGGCCGGCGAATAATCCTGCCAGGGCGGCCAGCGGTAAAATCCTGAGCAAGCCGACCGGCAGTGCCAGCACGTAACCGAGCCATCCGAGGAGAAAAACGCCGAGCAACGAAAGCACGGCAGCGGCCGTCAGTTTCTCCGCCGGATCCAGTGCGAGGCAAGTCACCAGAGGCCACGCCAGCCCCACCGCAATGCCGCAGAAAACCAGCAGGCAGATCAGGAAGGATAAAAGCATGCGTGGAATTCCGGATGATCGTCTTTAACGCCCCGATGCGAGATGATGCGCGGATCCGGGAAAGAACGCCCAATCCAGTGGTCCTCTGCGGAGCGAACAAAAGCAGGCGTGTCTGGGGGCAGGACTGATGAATTCATTCATGGTGGATGATGGGGGGCTGGCGCGTTGGCGGTGATCCGTTGACCGGGCGGGTATCGCTGGCTTATCGCCCGATTGATTCGGAGTGCTGGGCGCTGAAGAGCCCACCGGAATAGAGGTCGAACAATAAGAACTCGGGCGTTTGTATCAGGGGACGGGTGGCGAGCAGCGATTTGAAAAAGGGATGAACGGGCAATTCCCGGCGGAGGAGATGATCATCCGTGATTAAAATGAACCGCATTCCATCCACTCGCAGACGGTCCAAGCTGGGTCCAAGTTGCGCATCGGGTGCAAACAAGAAGCGGACGGTGGGACTAAAAATGGTTACCGGATGGGCACCCTGTTTTTTAAGGTTGGTGAAGCTGTAGGGGTCCGTCACCAGCACGCTCCTGCTTTCAGCAGCGTCGACAATAGTGGCCCAGTGCGGGCGACGAACCCAGTCTTCGCCCGCTTGGCGATGGGCCTGCCAGACTAAAGTGGTTTGTTTCCACCACGCGGCATCAGGGGCCCAGGGCATGAAGAGGGAGCGTTCGGCTGCGTCAATTGCGAGCAAACCCAGGAGCACGGGCACCAGCCAGCCTCCTTTTGCGCGAAGCCATTGCGCGACCCATGGACCCCCGGCTGCGGCGGCGAGTCCGATCGCTGGTGTCAGCACGCGCAACGAGTAAACCAAGCCGCCGGAGGTCTGGTTGATTGACCACAACCAAAGTGCAGCGACTCCCGCGACCGCCGCCAGCCAGGGGATTTGTTCGCGATACGATTTCACCATGCCCGCAACCCCAATGACGAGCGCAAGGCCAGCCAAGCCGGCGACCGCTATTGCGAGAAAAGCAGGCTGCGCGGCTGGGGTGCCCAAGCCTATCGCGTTTTGGATTATCTGGGAATATTCGGCTTGGATCGGATTCGCTGGGAAAAATCCGCCCAGGTTTTGGTTATAGAGCGGATTGCCGGTCTTCAGCCAGTTTCGCACGTACCAGGGAAATGCAACCAGAGCGGCGGTGAGCGCAAACTGCAGCCATCCCCGGCGCGAATTGCGGCCCCAAAGCAGCGCGATTCCGCCCAGTCCGATGAAGGCGAGGCCGTATTCGCGCGCAAGCGCTCCGGTGCCGGCGGCCAACCCCGCCCACACGAGCCAGCCAGCATCCGGAGTGGCGCGATGCCGTTCGATGAACAGGAACATCGCGACCAGTGAAAGTGCGGTCAGGCCGGTTTCCTGGCCTATGGCAACCCCCCAAAGCAGGACCGGGCTGGACGCAAGAATAGCGAGAGCCGCACAGCCAGAGGCAGCCCCGCCTCGCTGCGCGGCAAGTTTGTAGACCGCGGCGAACAGCAGAACAGCCTGGCCCATCACGACCGGGATGGTGGCGGCGGTGGCTGCTTTCCCGAGACTGAGGTAGGCCCAAAAATAGAGGCTTGATACCAAAGGAGCAATGCCATCGCACCAGCCGTAGTACAGAAAGTCATGGCCCGTGATGGGAGGATAAAAATGAAGGTTTGCTTCCTGCCACATCTGTTGGGCCAGAAAATTCCAGCGAAAATAGGTGTCGTATCCTGAGAGGGGATCGAGTGTGGCTTTAACTCCGATGGCGCCGAATCCAATGGCCGCAGCGATCAGGAACCAGTGATGTCGTTGCCAGCGAAATTTTGCGGTCCCGGAGTCCACTGGCCCCGCTGGTGCGGGTCGACGGAGCTTCGTGGCGATTGCCAGAACGGCACATAATATCGCGATCGCGATGGCAACGTGGCCGCTGGTGAGTGCCACATTCCAGCCGTCGAGAAGCAGAAGCAAATTGAGCAACAACGCCGCGGAACCCAGAAACGCCGTGCCGGGGTCGGCCGGTGTGTTCAACAGCCGGCCGAGCAGCCAGCCGGGGAATAGAAATCCCGCTCCCAACAGGGAAATGAAAATCAAGCTGCCGAGGATAGTCACGGGAGTGGGATGAAGGGTTCGGGACTGTGGCGGGAGCAAGTCATCACTTGCCGATCATGATTTCACCGAGGTTTTCACCGGCGGGGCCTCGCAGGTACAGAAGGGTGGTGGCGGGCAGAAGGGCGAGCCCGTTGCGGTCAAAATAAATATCGAGACGGACCGGACCGTGGCAAGTCAGCGGCCAGCGTGCGCCGGTGGGCGCGGCCCGCGCCTGCCCCGAGGTATTGATCGAAGCCAAGGTCACTTCGGCATTGGCGGCGTTGAGCAGCTGCGTGACCGGATGCTCCGGCATTCCGGTTCGAATCTCGATGGCGGCGATGGGGGTTCCTTCGTGTACCAGACAGAAATCGAGTTGGGTATCGCGCAGCCGCCCGGTGGGGTCGGGTGCGCTCCGCTCACTGACGGTCGCGAGGTTGAGCGGTGCAATCGTCCGCCCTTGGTGCACCCAGAAGGCCACCCCGTCCGCTCGGAAAGCGGAGACAAAATTCCGGTGCAGATAATCCCACAGCACTCCCTTCATGGGAATACTGTTCGCCTGCATGAGTTCAACGAGGGTTTCCTGGACGATGAGTCCAGCGTGGGGGGCTTGCTCGAGTGCTTGGATTATTTCTTTCTGTTCCGTGTCGTTCAGGAGGGTAAACCACAGCGTGGTGTTTTTTTCCGTAGGGGTGGGCAGATCGGTCCAGAGATTGAAACTGAACATGCCCGGCAGGGAAAACAGCAGGTCGGCGTGGACCGCCGCATTCCGCGCGAGAACGCGACAACTGGCGCGTTGCAATTCCGGCAGGTGCAGCTGCTCGGCGCCGGGCAGGCCCAGCGCGGAGCGCGCGGAGTAGTTCCGCTGCGCGACGACGGCGGTGACTCCGACCTTCGCGAACACCACGATCAGCAGGACGGCGCCCAGGCGTGACCAGCCCTGGCTGACTGGTGCATTGGACCCGGTGCGGGCAGTCAGCCAGCGTCGTACATCGCCGAGGCCCAGGGCAACCAGCGGCATGAAAAGAAAGGTGCCCCAGCTTTCCTGGCTGCCACCGACGGGGTAGGCATGAAGGTATTGGAGCAGAAGAATGCTCGCGAGCAGCCCGCGACAGCTGCGAGTCGCCGGCGGCTGCTCCACTCCTTTCAGCGGAACGACCCAGATCCAGATCAGTGGCGCCACGTAGCTGAAGATCGCCCCTACCGCGCGGAAATTAATGAGCAGGGCAAAACCGGTCAGCAACGCCGCCGTCAGGAGCAACCGCAGGGTTACGATCAAGCGGTCCGCGATTTCGCCGGAAAATTTCCGGCCAATCCAGGGATGAGCGAGAGCCAGCGCCAGGGAAAGCCCGGCGACGAGAAGGGTGCCCGGGCGCCAGTCCACCGGATAGGAATAATTTCCCGGGTGGCGCAGCGGACCGAGAAACACGCCCTCAAGCAAACCGGCCAGGGACGTTCCGCGCAGCCAGACCAGGCCGGCTATTGCCAGCGCGAGACTTGCGCCGGCCGCGAAAAACCAGCCGGCCTGACGGGATTTGATCAGGGCCTCGCCCTTCATCGCGATGATCAGCGTGACGGCTCCGCTGGCAAACAGTGCCAGATAGATTTGGATCCACGCTTCGCGCAGCAGGGTGTGCATCAAGGCAGCCGCAAACAGGATCAATAGCACGACGACTCCTGGTTTCGCGAGGCGCCTCATTCTATCCGAAGCTGCATTAACCACCGCCCACGCCGCCACACCGGAGAGGTAGAAGGCTCCCACATTGATTTTGGTCAGCAGCAAAAATGCTCCGGCCGCACCGGCAATTGCGGCCGCGCCGGCCAGCCGTCCGGCTTCGATCAGCCTGGTCGCGACATAGACGGACAGCGCGAGGATGAAAAAAATCAGCGAGCCCGGATGAAACGGCTCGTCGGTGATAAAATACAAATAAAGAAAAGTCGCGGAGAGGGTGAAAAAACTGAGACTCCGCGAGGCGGTTTGCCGCCACACCAACAGCCCGGAACAAACGGCCGCGCCGAGCCAGAACACGAGCGTCAGCAGGCGCGCCGAAGTATGGTCGACCGGGGAGCCGAGTGCGCGTTGCAGGCCATCCAGCAGGACATAAAACGCGGGGCCATATTGCGTGTAGACTTTCTCGTAGAGCGCCCCATGGACGAGATACTCACGGGCCGAGAGTAAAATATATCCCTCGTCGTCGTAGACCGCGAAACTGGAAAAAAGCATCCAATATCCCGTCGCCGCGAGCGCTGCGACCAGAAGTACCGTCGCAAGCAGGGAGCCGGTCTTTCGGGTCATGGGCGGATGGCGATTGACGGGCGGAAGACCGGGCCGAGTGGGTCAGGCTGGGCGAAATCCCGTGGGGCGGAGGTCACCCGCGGAACAGATTGTACTTGAGGATGGCGTAGATGGCGCGGAAGCCGTCGCGCCAACCGATTTTTTTCCCCTCCGCATAAGTGCGGCCGTAGTACGAGATGCCCACTTCATAAATCCGGCAGCCCTTGAGCGCGGCCATCTTGGCCGTGATCTCCGGTTCAAAGCCGAAACGGTTTTCCTCGATCTTGATTTTTTCCAGGACATCGCGCCGGAACAGTTTGTAGCAGGTCTCCATGTCCGTGAGATTGATGCCGGTGAACATATTCGAGAGCAGGGTGAGGAAGCGGTTGCCCACCATGTGCCAGAAATAAACCACGCGGTGGGCGTCGGCTCCCATGAAACGCGAGCCGAACACGACATCCGCTTTGCCCTCGGCGATGGGGCGGAGAAGTTTGGGATACTCCTGCGGATCGTATTCCAGGTCGGCATCCTGGACGATGACGGCGTCACCGGTGGCGGCGGCGAATCCGGTGCGCAAGGCGGCACCCTTGCCGCAATTGACCGGATGATAGATCACCTTGCTGACCAGCCCCTCGATTTCGTCCCGTAGGATTTCGCGCGTGCCGTCCACGGAGCAATCGTCCACGACGATGATCTCCTTGTCCGCCACGGGTGCGGCGCGCACCGCGTCGACGATGCTGCGGATGGTCTTCGCTTCATTGTAGCAGGGGATGACGATGGAGAGCTTCATGCGGGGGATGGATGGAAGCTAGGTTATGCGGCTTTTAACGGAAGCCGAATCTGCGGCCGGAGCGTTGACTGCTGGCGGCCGCTCGCAGTAACGTGACGATCATCTTGGGGCCATCTGAAAACTTTTCCGTTAACTTTCGACGTCCGGCAAATGCTGGCTGGGTTCAATGCACGACACCCGACAGCCAGAGAGAGGGAAGAGGTCATTTTCGTCCGGGGAAAGACCGGTTGGGAGTTCAATCTTCCCCTTGATTAAAATAAGCCAATTAATTCCGGCTTGGTTGCGCCAGCGGTTGACGGGTCGTCATACGGTGCAGAAAGCCATGGACAACGCGGCATGGCTGATGATCGATCAGGCGGTCCGGATGGTTGCGGGTTTGATGGTGGGGGTCTGGGCCGCGCGTTACCTTGGCCCCGAACAGTATGGCTGGCTGAGCTACGCCGCCGCCGTCGTTGGGACGGTGGGTGCGTTTACTTCGCTGGGCTTGAATGCGGTGGTGGTGCGGGAACTTGTGCGGTCACCGGCGGCCGCCAACCCGTGGATGGGGGCCGCGTTTTTTTTGAAGTCCATCGGCGCCGGCGCCGGTTTTTTGATTTGTGTGGGCGTTGCGTTGGTCCAGCCCATGCCAGCTGTTTCGGTGCGACCACTGATCATCATCGTGGCGCTCGGCCTGCTTTTTCAGACGCTCGATATTTTTGACCTTTTTTTCCAATCACGCAGTGAATCCCGGGTCTCCGCTCTGGTGCGGATTGTCGCTTGTGTGCTGAGCAACCTCATCAAGGCGGTGTTGATTTTTGCCCATGCTTCCTTGCTGGCCCTCGCCGTAGCGGGGGTGATCGAGATCGCATTGAGCGCCGCTGGCTGGTGGTGGGCGGGAAGAAAGTCCGGCCTGGGTTTCAGCCGATTTCATTTTGATTGGGATTATGCGCGGACTTTGTTGCTGGAAAGCTGGCCTCTAGCCGTGTCCGGCCTGGCCATCTACTCTCAGGCTTATGCGGATCAAGTGGTGATCGGATCCATGCTGGGTGGGAGCGAACTCGGCCAATATGCGGTGGCGATGCGACTGGTCAGTGTGTTTGGTTTCTTGCCGATGGTTGTCCAGACCGTGGCTGCGCCTGAAATCACACGGGCCAAGCGGGATGACGAAAGGCTTTACCAGCGGCGGCTGCACGGCTTGTATCGGCTGATGTTCGGCCTGTTTCTGCTTACGGGACTGCCTCTGATTGTCTTGGGCCCGTTGGCGATTAAATTTCTCTACGGCGCTTCCTATGCCGCCGCGGCCGGGCTGCTTCCCTGGCTGGCCTTCCGGCTTTTTTTCACTAATTTTGGCGTGGCGCGCAGTATTTTTATCACCAATGAAAGTTTGTTCAAGTTCGCCTTGTTGACGGCATTGGTGGGAGCAGGGCTGAATATACTGCTAAGTGTCCTGCTCGTTCCCCGCTGGGGAGCTCGCGGGGCGATTGTATCTTCTTTCGCCTCGTTTGGGGCGACCACCTTTGCCTTGGAAGTTTTCCAGCCGCGCGCGCGGCTCAATCTTTTCCTCATGGCCCGCGCGGTGTTTTTACCGTGGCGGCGATTTGCGGAATAGGCCAGGCGTTTCCCATGTCCATGAACGGCCGGATAAAGACATTTTTTCTACCGCTGCGCCCGGTCGCTCTTGCGGCCCGCTATTGCCGGCACCGATTGAGACCAAACCATTCCTACGCGGATGACTTTGAGGATGTCGCAACGGCGATGTTGTTGGGCGGGGTGGAGCGGTTTGTTGATGTCGGCGCCAATGATGGCTTTTCATGTTCGAACACCACCTTGGCGGCATTGCGAGGAGCTCGTGGGCTGTGTTTCGAGCCCAATCCCGCGGATTTCAGCCGGTTGAGCGGATTTTATCGGCTCGCAAGGCGGGTTGAGTGCATTCCGGAAGGATTGTCGGATTCGGCTAAAATGGTCGAATTGCGCTGTGACGGATTGTTGTCCGCCATCACCGCCACGGAGGACGCTGCACTGACGAACCTTCTGGCGGAATACTACCGCCCCACGGCGGCGGTAATAAACATTCAGGTGAATCGACTGACCGAGTGGCTCGACTGGCGCCCGGAATTCAAGACCTGTGATTTGCTCAGTATTGACGTGGAGGGCCACGAGCTAAGCGTCTTGCGGGGCATTGACTGGATCCGACACCCCAAGCCTGCCCGCTGTCTGATTGTGGAGACCCATGCATACGGTAAAACCCGGCAGTGGCGACATCGCGACTTTGACGAGATTGCCGGCCTGTTGGCCCGGCAGGGTTATCGGAAGCTGGCGGCAAGTCGGAACAACACCGTCTGGCTCCATGGCGAGGATTTGCTGGATTCACGCATCGATGAGGCGAAGAATCGGTTTCCGCAGTACCTTTGGTTTCAAGATGAATATTCGCTCACGCCTTAAACGACTCGACTGGCTATGCGCTACCTATGCCGTGGTGGTTACACTGCGGACGCAATTCGGCCTGAGCCTCCGCTGGGTCAGCGGACTGTTTTATTTGGGGGGATATATGCATGAGTATCGCATGTTTCGGCGGATGAATCAGGGCGGTCCATTTTCCCTGCGCGGCCGGGATATCTTGCCATGCCTGAGTGATCGCACCGCTACCACCCCCGTTGAGCCCACTTATTTTTTGCAGGATACCTGGTTCGCGCGGAAAATTGCCGAACAGCGGCCAGCCAGCCACGTCGATGTTGGTTCTTCGGTGAAATCGATGGCACTCGTGGCGCAGTTTGTTCCGGTCACACTGGTCGACATCCGGCCAGTGGAAATTGAAGTGGAGAATTTTTCGTTTCTGCGCGGCTCGGTTCTCTCGCTGCCGTTTTCCGACCGGTCCCAGGGGAGTTTGTCGTCGCTTTGCGTGATCGAACACATCGGACTCGGGCGTTACGGGGATTCATTTGATGCCCGCGGTTCGGAAAAGGCCGCGGCCGAATTGTTGCGCGTTCTTGCCCCTCGGGGAAATCTGTATGTCAGCGTGCCGGTGGACGCGGAGTGCCGGGTCTATTTTAATGCCCACCGGGCTTTTACTCGGGATTATTTGTTGTCGCTGTTTCCCGGCCTGGCACTGCGGGAGGAACGTTATATCTATAGCCGTTCATTGGTGGCCGGCTACGAGCCCCATCGCGGGTTTGGCACCGGCCTGTATCACTTGTCGCGTCCTTGAAAATCCGACTCAAATCATCCGTGGCGCAGAAGATCATGCGCGCGCTGGGCCAGCGGTGTCTGCGCTGGGCGGAGAATAATGATGAACCGCGCATCACCCATAATGGCGAGCAATGGCTGCTGCGCGCACTCTTGTCGGCTCACACGAGCCGCTCAGTGACTCAACCCTTTGTGGTATTCGATGTGGGGGCCAATGCCGGTGGTTATACCCGTGTGGTCCTCGACGAGGCACGTTTGGCCGGAGGGGTCGTCGAGGTGCATGCCTTCGAGCCTTCGCCCGTTGCGGCGGCAAATCTTCGCCAGGCCATTCCGCTATCGGCGCCGGTGCGGGTGGTGGGAGTCGCCCTTTCTGATTGGACCGGCGAGGCGCCCCTGTATGCGGGCGGATTGGGCAGCAGCCAGGCGTCGTTAGTTGAACGCCACACGACCGCTGCGCGCAAGGGCGTGGAGGTGCGCGTGCCAGTTCAGCGACTCGACGACTATCTCCTGCAGCACTCGCTGCCGCGCGTTGACCTGCTAAAACTGGATGTCGAGGGTCTGGAGCTGGCGGTCTTGCGTGGATTGGGTCAACGATTGCAGCCCGGGGTGGTCGATGTCATTCAATTCGAATACGGTGGGACCACGCGGGATGCGCGGGGGTCATTGCGTGAATTGCACGATCTGCTGGTGGGGCATGGCTACGTGTTCGCGAAACTTTTTCCCACGGCGGTGGAGGTGCGGAGCTACGGCGAATGGATGGATAATTTTTCCTACGCGAACTATGTTGCCTTGGCGCCGCGCTGGGTGGCGGGACGAGCGCCGTGAAGATGAAGGCTTCGCCTATGATCATCTATACGCATGGCGGCGGCCGGCTTGGCAACCAAGTCATCCGCCATGCCCATTGGCTGGCTTGGACCCGGGCGCAGGAAGGACGGGTGAATCTCGTTAACCTCGCTTTCTGGCCGTTCGCTAATTTTTTTGACTGCTGGCAACAACATCCGGGCTGTGGGATTCCGCTCCGGCCTGATCGCGCGGATCGCCTGGCGCGCGTGCGCGACAAGCTGCCGGAGGGATTGCGCCGCTGGGGCGACCAAGGTCATCACCTTGCGCGAGCGGTGCACGCACTGGGACGATGCTGGCCGGGGTGGCAGGCGATGGCCCTCGACGACCTGAAGGGCGAGGGAATCGATCTCAATGAACCGGCATTTTTGTCCCGGGTGGCGGCGTGCCGCGTCACGACCCTCAGCGGCTGGAAAATCGCGAGCTGGCGGCTGGTCACGGAACAGCAGGCGGAATTGCGGCAGTTCTTCCAGCCTGCGCCTGAGTGGTCGCGCCGCGCGCAGGAATTTATCTCCAATTTGCGCCAGCATCACGACCTGCTCATCGGCGTGTTCATCCGCCAGAGCGATTATCGCGAGTGGGAGGAGGGGCGGTTTTATTTCTCCACGGCACACTACCTCGTGTGGATCCGGCAGCTGCTGGATCTTCATTCAGGCCGGCGGGTGGCGGTGGTGATTGCCTCGGAGGTCCGGCAGGATCCGGCGCTGTTTGCCGGGTTGCCGTGTCATTTTGCCACCGGTGCGGTGAACGTGGGAGGACACTCGTTCGAAAGTTGGTTGCAGCTTTCCCGGTGCGATCTGGTGGTCAGTCCCCCCAGTACTTTTTCCGCCACCGCCGCTTTTTTGGGTGAGGTCCCGCTTTGGCCGCTGGCGGCCGCCGGCCAGGTGATGGATTTCAACCAGATTATTCCCGATCACCTGATTGGCGCGGCACGGCATCCGGCTTTTTCACTTTCGGTAAAATGACGGCCTCGACCACCATTATTCCGGTCGTACTCTTCGCCTACGCCCGGTCCGAGCATTTGGACCGTGTCCTGGCTTGCTTGCGGGAAAATCGCGTTCCGCTGATCTACGCTTTTGCCGATGGAGCCAAAGCGGGCGCGGATGCAGAATCAGTGGCGCGGGTGCGGGCGATTTTACGGGCGGTGGATTGGTGTGAGATCAGAGTGATTGAACGCGCGGAAAATTGGGGATTGGGCCGGAATGTACTCGCGGGAGTGACCCACGTCGCAGCCAGCCACGATGCATTCGTGGTGTGGGAGGATGATTTGGTTTGTGTGCCCGGCACCTATGACTGGATGTGTGCGGCGCTGCGGCACTATGCCACCGACCCGCGCGTGATGAGTGTGACCGCATGGACGCATCCCCGGGTGACGCCGCCCGGACGATTGGGCCGGCCGTACTTCGACGCTCGCGCCGAATGCTGGTGTTGGGGCACGTGGGCGCGAACTTGGCGGGGCATGATGGAGCAGACTGCGCTCGAAAAAATCGCCGCCCTCGCCGCCCGTGGAATAGCGGCGGATGTAATTGGCGCTGACTTGACGACCATGGCGCGGGTCGAGCAGGCCCGTAACATCTGGGCGGTTCGCTGGCTCTACCATCACTTGCAGTACGATGGTCTGTGCCTTCGTCCACCACACAGCATGATCGAGCATGTGGGTTTCGATGCCTCAGCGACCAATGCCGCCAATGCGGTCGCCTGGGAGAATCCGCCGCTGGAGACAGCGCCGCTGGTTCCCTCCAGTTGGCCGGCACCGAATGAACATCCCTGGTGCCGCCGACTCTGGCGTGCGGCCGCACCGGCATGGCCTTCGCGTTTGGAGCGAATCCGCCGCCGGGCCGGTCGGGTGGCGCGACAGGCGTTGCCGGAAGTGGTGCTTCGCTGGTGGCGCCACCATTTCCGGGCGATTCGATGGGAAGGCGATTTTACCGGGTGGGCGGCGGCGGTGGCCGTTTGTGAAGGCTACGCGGGACCGGAAATTTTGTCCCGGGTGGAAGCGGCCGTCCGGCAGGTCCGCGCCGGCGAGGCGTTGTTTGAGCGCGACGGGGTTGCTTTTCAGGAGCCACCTCCCGCGTGGCCGGTCTTGGAAGATTTGCTGGCGCTCGCAAAGCGGCAGGACGGGGTGTTGACCGTCCTTGATTTCGGCGGCTCGTTGGGGAGCACCTATTTTAACTACCGGTTCATGTGGGATGAAATTCCTCAACTGCGCTGGCGGGTGATTGAACAACCGGCTTTTGTTGCGGCCGGCCGGCGGGAGTTTGCCGACGGCCGGCTGGAATTCCACGGCTCCGTGGCGGAAGCCATGGCCGCCGGCCGTCCCGATGTGCTGCTGCTTGCCAGCGTCCTGCCTTACGTGCCAGAGCCGCACATCCTCCTGCGGACTCTGCTTGGAATGCCCTATCGGTTTGTCCTGGTCGAACGCACTGGGATGGTTGCGCGGCCCGCTGACCGGCTCACGGTTCAGCAGGTGCCGGCCGAGCCTGGTCGCGCCAGCTACCCGTGCTGGTTCTTCAACCGCGGGCGGTTGCTCGCGCACTTTGCCGCGGATTATGATCTCATTCGCGAAGAGACCACGGCCGACGGTGTGCACGCCGGCGCGGATTTTCGCAGCTTTTGGTTTCGTCGCAAGGAGCACGCATGACGAAAGATCATCATCATCTTGGAACTTTGCGCCGCTGGTGGCGTCGGCAGCATTTCGATCCCGGCTGGGCGGGCTGGTTGGTGAATCCATTTTATTTTGCGCGGCGCGGGCTGCGCGACGGACTTGGCGAATTTTTACCGGGCCTGACCGGCGACGTGTTGGACGTCGGTTGCGGGCGCAAACCCTACCAGGATCTCACCCGCGCCACGCGC
>JANYDX010000421.1 GCA_025363395.1 Verrucomicrobiota bacterium | reverse complement strand
AGAAGAAGTCTCATTTCTTCATCGCGCCTTCCGTTGCGTGGAAGCCGACAAAAACGACCGAGATCCTCGTCGAGACGGAATACACCAAGCTCAAGCAAAATGGATATGGCTTCCGCGCGCTGCGCGCTGCGCAAGGCACCGGCGCCACTCCGATAAACAACGACCAGCTGGAAGCGACCGGCTTTTATTGGCCGCCGGGGGCCGACAAACGAGCCTTCAATCTGGGCGGGCCCGACACTTTCAATAATCAGCAAGAGTCCAATATCGAGATTCTTGCGACCCAACAATTGTTTAAAGAAACAGCTTATGTCCCCCAAGTGGATTTTCTGGTGGGCTATAACCACAGCAAATATAACGTTCAGACGCGCGACGTGAATGGAGGCATTCAGCAGGTTTCGGTTGGAAACCCGGGATTCAGCCAGGCGCAGACAATCACGCTCACTTCATTCGACAATGGCATTGATGGCGTCACTCCTTCCAACGGCAATTTGCAGTACGGTACCTTCAACAACGAGGTCGTCCGCTATTCCTGGAATAAGAATAATGCATCCACGAAGCGCGATCAGGAACGGGTCGAACTAACGGCACAAAAATCCCTTTTCCAAAATAAATGGTACCAACTGCAAAACCAAGTCCTTGCGGGCTATTCGGAACTGTATAACCAAATCAAAGGGGAAAATTTCCAGACCGTTCCGGGGCTCTATAGCTTCAAGGGCCCGCTTGAGCTGAAGCCCATTCGGTTTGGTGTCCAAGGTGACGGCAGCGTCGCTCCCGGGCTTTATCAAAATGACCGCGACAACGTTAACAAGGGGTGGGACCGCGCCTTCTATTTGAACAATTTTCTCAAGTTGCTCAAAGTTGGCGGGGTGGACGATCGGCTCATTCTTATGACTGGCCTCCGCAAGGACACCAGCGACAATTGGTCCACTGACACCACAGTCACCGCAGCCAATGTCGCTACGACCAAGACCAGCCTGGCGAAGCAGACGAAAAAAACCTCCCGCCAGCTGGGCGTGATGCTCAAGCTGACCAAAGAGCTTTCCGTTTTCGCACTGAAAGCGGATGGATTTCAGCCGAACTTTGGCGGTCTGCATGAATCACTGACCGGTGCGCCCGTCGGCGCCGACACCGCCAAGAGCAAGGAAATCGGCATCAAGTTTGATCTCCTCGCCGGCAAAATTTCCGGTTCGATCAGCCACTACAAGATTACCAAGAATGCCTGGCTTGCGCAGGGCTTTTCTACGCCGGCCCCGCTGGGTCGTCCGAGGTTCGATCCGACCAAGCCAGTCATCTACAATCTGGGCGACGCCAACGGCACTGGTTTCTATAATCCGTTTCCTGGTCAATTTATCGCCAACGGACAGACCTACACGCCGAACACGGCGGAACAAGCGGCTTGGATCAAGGCTGCGAACGCCGGCGCCGTCACCTTGCTTTCGCCGATTAACGGAAAAAGTGCCGGTCCCGACAGCATCTATCTCAACGCGAGTACCCCCGAAGGTGCCGCGTGGATGGACGCGATGTTTGCGGCGGCCGCGCCCGGTTGGGCCGGTTGGTTGTACCACGGCAACGACATCAACGACCCGGGCATCAACAATGCCACCTTGGACGATGGTGCTTTCCAAAACGCTTCCCAGAACAACGCGCTGCCGGCCATCTCGGAAGCAAGTGGTTGGGACGGTTCGATCCTTTTCACGCCGACGGATCATCTGCAGATTGTGGTTTCGGGCGCCGTCAACAGCTCGGTCAACCTGATCAACAAGGGTGTGTGGATCAAATATCCGTATTCGCAGGATCGTTGGGCGACGTGGTATTTTCCGAACGGCGGTTTCGGCCTGAAGGGTCAGACGCTGGCGGAGGCCTACACGAATCCGGCGGACACTTCGACGCGCACGAATACGGGCACTTTCCCTGGTGATGACACGCCCAAGAACAGGTACACACTCTTCGCCAACTATAAATTCAGCGGCTCGCTGAAGGGCTGGGTGGCTGGCGCGGGCGGCGACTGGGCTTCCAAGCGGGCCTATTTCTCCGGCGTCACCCACGGCTCGGGCCAAGTTCAGACGGACACCAACGGCAAGGTGATCGTCCTCTACATGCCGTCGCAGCTGACGGTCAATTGCTTCGTGCGCAAGGAATGGAAAAGCGGCGGCTACGGACAGTATCTCCAGCTCAATGTGGATAATCTGCTCAATGACACGAAACTTTACGGGCTGATCTATAATCCGCCAATCACCGCCCGGCTGACCTACGAAATTGCCTTTTAGGACGGTCGACAAAATTGCGTGGTGGGTTTGCGCGCGCCGGTTTGAGATCGGCGCGCGCTTCCGCCTCTCGCTTTTTCCCCTTTCGTCGGATCCAGCCGGTCAGCATCGTCGGGTTGTTCCGCGCACTCCTTCCCGGACGTAACCCCCCAACTCCTTCCTGTCGTGTCCAACACTCCCGAGCGGCTGTCCTTTAAAGAAAAACTGGCCTATGGCCTTGGTGACACTGCTTCCAATTTCTGCTTCCAAGCCATCAATTTGTTCCTCGCCTATTACTACACCGATATCTTCGGCCTCGAAGCGTCAACCGTCGGCACGCTCATGCTCATTGTCCCCATCGCGGCGGCCACGCTGAATCCGGTGATCGGTGCGCTCGCTGACCGCACCACCACCCGTTGGGGCAAGTTCCGACCGTGGATACTTTGGGGCTCGCTGCCTTACGGGGTTATCGCCTGCCTGCTGTTCGCCAACCCCTCCTTGAGTGTGCACGGCAAGTTGATCTACGCGTATATTACTTTCGCGCTCATGTGGACGGTGTACGCGGTCGTCAACACACCCTATGGCGCACTGATGGGGGTGATGTCGCCCTCCTCGGAGGATCGCACCTCGCTTTCTTCCTATCGCTTCGCCTGCGCGTTTCTCGGCGCGTTTCTCGTCGGGGGATTTGTGCCCGACATGAAAGAGTTCCTCACTCCGCCGGGAGGAACCCCGGCTGACGGCTTCCGTAACACCATGCTGATCTTCGCGGTCCTTTCGGTGTTGATGTTCCTCTACACCTTCTGGAACACGAAGGAGCGCGTCATCAGCCCGCCCGAACAGAAGGGCTCGCTGGGCAAAGATCTCAGTGATCTGAAGTCGAATATACCATGGGTGGTGCTGTTCTTCGTCGCCTTCCTCAATCTCACCAACGTCGGCCTGCGCAACGGCGCCGGCGTCTATTACTTCAAGTACGTCGTCGCTGACGAGGGAGCACTTGGGAACTTCAACAAGGTCGGATTCCTCTGCTTTATTTTCGGCGCGCTCACCACCAAGTTTTTCACTGCACGTTGGTCGCGCCGCAGTCTCATGATCTGGCTCACGCTAATCAACGGCGGCGCCATCGCGGTCTGCTACTTAGTTAACCCGCACAACCTGCCGCTGCTCTACGCCTGCAACATCGTCGCCTCCTTGGCTGCCGGCCCGACGCCCGCCATCGTGTGGTCGATGTACGCTGACACGGCGGACTTCGGGGAATGGAAGTTCCACCGCCGCGCTACCGGCCTGATCTTCTCGGTCACCGTCTTCGTCCAGAAAGTTGGTCTTGCTGTCGGCGGCGCCCTGATCGGCTGGCTGCTCGGCTACTACGGCTTTGTCGCCAATACGGTGCAAACCGCGCGTGTCGTGCATGGTATCACGCTCCTTTTTAGCCTGCTGCCTGGCGTCTTCGCGCTGCTGGCCGGACTCGCAATCATCTTCTACAAACTCGACGAACCGCAAGTGAAGCAGATCGAGCTCGAACTGGCGGCGCGCAAGGGGGCCGCCCCAGCGTGAGCCGGGCTGCCCACAGTCGTACCCCTGCGTTTCGCAGCTATGAAATTATTTCCGCTTCGTTTTCTCACTTTGATTTTTTGTATGAACAACTCTTTTGCCGCTTCGGTCATCTGGCAGGATGAATTCAACCAGCCGCCCGGCACCGGCCCCGACCCGGCCAAGTGGACGCATGACCTGGGCGCCACGGGGTGGGGCAACGCCGAACTGGAGGAATACACCGACACCCGGGAAAATTCATTTGTCGTCGCCGATCCCGCAGCCACTGATGGAAAGGCGCTCGTGATTCGCGCCGTGCGCACTGCCACTGGTGGCTACACCTCCGCGCGGATCAAAACGCAGGAAAAATTTGCCGCGACGTATGGCCGGATCGAAGCACGGATGAAACTTCCGCACGGTCAGGGAGTCTGGCCTGCCTTTTGGATGCTCGGGGAGAGCATCGCCACGATCGAGTGGCCGGCTTGCGGCGAAATCGACATCATGGAGGTCCCGGGACACGAGCCGGGGAAATTGCACGGCACACTCCATGGCCCCGGCTACTTTGCAAAGACCGGATTGACAAAATTCACTACGCTGCCGCCCGGAGAAACCCTGGGTGATGCCTACCACGTTTTTGCGGTGGAGTGGCGCCAAGGGAAAATCGACTGGCTGCTCGATGGCCGGATCTTCCATTCGTGCACGCCGGCGAGCCTGCCACCGGGAACTAAATGGGTGTTCGACGAGGCACCGTTTTTTCTACTACTGAATCTGGCGATCGGCGGACACTGGCCCGGCTATCCAGACGCGACCACGAAATTTCCCCAGGAACTGCGGATCGATTATGTGCGGGTGAGCCGGCTGGAGAGGTAAATATTTCCACCGTCAACCGGAAGCTGCCGGTACCACCATCAGCCTTTTCGCGTGGCGACTTCGATCACGTCGTGCGGGGCGGCTTCCTTCTGGCCTGAGGAGGTCACGCGGACGTAGCGGGCCTTGCTGCGGAGTTCGCCGAGATTTTTGGCGCCCAGATAACCCATGCCCGATTGCACGCCCCCGATCAGGGTGCCGAGCACGTCGTCCACGGAACCGGAAACTTCCTTGAGGGCTTCGATGCCCTCGGCTGCGACTTTGCGCGTGCTGTCGTTTTTGTCGTGACCGTAGCGGGCCGCTGAACCGGCTTTCATGGCGGCGTGGCTGCCCATACCGCGGTACTGTTTGTAGAGTTTGCCGGAAATTTCCATGATCTCACCCGGTGCTTCACGGCAACCCGCGAGCAGACCGCCGAGGATGACAGCGTCGGAAAGCGTGAGCGCTTTGACGATGTCACCCGATTTCGTGATACCGCCGTCAGCGATGAGGCGGACCCCCTTTTTTGCCGCGCCGCGACCCGCCACGTAGAGCGCAGTGAGTTGGGGAATGCCCACGCCGGCGACAATCCGCGTCG
>JANYDX010000382.1 GCA_025363395.1 Verrucomicrobiota bacterium | reverse complement strand
GGGGATCAAACGACTCTGGAGAGGCCAGCGTGCCAGCGGGTTTGAGTGGGGTAGTGGACGTATCGGCGGGCGCGGATTACTCCACCGCGCTCAAGGCAGACGGAACAATTGCCGTTTGGGGTTCCAGTAACGATGGCCTGCAAAACGTGCCCGTGGGACTGGGCGATGCGATTGCCCTCGAAGCTGGAACGAATCACGCACTCGGACTCAAGGCGAATGGCACGGTCTTGGGTTGGGGTCGCAATATCTACGGATGTATTACTCCTCCGACTGGCCTGACTGGTGTTGTGGCCGTTTCCGCCGGTGCGGACTACTCGACCGCACTCCAGTCGGATGGTACCGTCGTGGCTTGGGGGCTGAGTTATAATGGTCAGCTGGCAGTGCCCGTTGGCTTGGTGCAGGTATTCGCAATTTCATCCGGCGGCTGGCATACCCTCGCATTGCGCGGTGCATCGGTGCCTGCCTTTACGACCCAACCAGTGGACCAAACGGTGGTCGTGGGATATCCGGTCATTTTCACCGCCCTTGCTACCTCTAGTGTCGTTCCGACCTATCAGTGGCGGAAGGATGGCGCAAATCTACCGGGTGCGACCGGAAGTACGTACACGATTCCCAGTGTGTCCCTAAACCATTCAGGAGGCTACGCGGTTGTAGCAACTAGCGGCGCAGATCAAATCACGAGCAGAACCGCAATTCTGACGGTGATCCCTCGCACCCTTGGTACTTCGATGGGCGCTGATTTCAACGGCGACAAAATGCCGGACTTAATTTGGTCCAACAGCAAAACCGGCGAACGGGCGCTCTGGCTGATGAATGGAACCACCTTCCTCGGCGCCTCCACGCTGGGCCTCTTCCCGCTGGAATGGACGATTGCCGCGACCGGGGACTTCAACGGCGACGGGAAACCGGACCTCGTGTGGTCAAACAGCCAAACCGGCGAACGCGCCTTGTGGCTCATGAACGGTACAAATCTCCTGGGCGTATCGACGCTTGGCATCTTTCCGATGGAATGGACCGTGGCCGCGACCGCGGATTTCAATGGCGACGGCAAGCCCGACATTATCTGGTCCAACAGTATTACCGGCGAGCGCGCCATCTGGCTCATGAATGGGACGAACTTCCTGGGCGCGTCCACGCTCGGCACGTTTCCTCTCGAATGGACGGTGGCCGCCACGGGTGATTTCAATGGCGACGGCAAGCCGGACATCATCTGGTCCAACAGTATCACCGGTGAGCGCGCGATCTGGCTGATGAACGGGACGAACTTCCTGGCCGCCTCGACGCTGGGAATTTTCCCCCTCGAGTGGACGGTCGCCGGCACCGCCGATTTCAATAGCGACGGCAAACCGGATATCATCTGGTCGAACAGCATCACGGGCGAACGCGCGCTGTGGCTGATGAACGGCACGAACTTCCTCGCGAGTTCGACCCTCGGCATCTTTCCGCTCGAATGGACGGTGAAAAATTGAGTAAAAATTGTCCCAGCACTTTACCATGCTGTTGGGCAGCTGAGTTGGTCGGGGCTGGGTAGGTCCCGGCTTAGGTGGCAGATCTGATTGGAATCGAACTTTATTATCCGAAGGGGGGCTGAATTACGGGCGCGGGCATCCGATGCGCCCAGCTTGCCCCTTGGTTCGTATATTGTATGGTTTCCCCATGAAATTCATTCGCACCTCTATTATGCCGGGATGGGCATTCGCCCTGGCGTTGTTCTGCGTTTTGGCGGCGGATGGCCCGGCCACAACGGTGCTTCCACCAGACTTTGACCAGTTGGTTAACGAATCGGACTATATCATTCGTGCCGTGGTAAAGTCGGTCACTGCCGAATATCGCACCAACACCGGTGGAAAGACGATCATCACGAAGGTGGCGCTCGACGTGCGCGAGGTGGTAGCGGGCACGCCACCGGCGGAAGTGGTGTTGGAAATATTGGGAGGGAAAATTGGCGATGAGTCGTTGGTGTTGGAAGGTGCGCCAAAATTCAAAGTGGGTGATGAGGACATTTTGTTTGTTAAGGACAATGGGCGGACGATTGTGCCGCTGGTGGCAATGATGCATGGCCGATATCCCGTCATGCGGGACTCGGCTACCGGCCGAAAGTACATGGCCCGGGAAGACAAAATGCCACTGCGTACCACAGCGGAGGTGGCGCTGCCCATGACGGAAGGCGCCACTGCCACTGGTCCGCAATCGACACCGCCGCCGGCTTCGGCGCTGACCCCGGACGAATTCATTCAGCGCGTCAAAGCGGCGATCAACCCCAAGTACGTCCGTGCGAAATCTTAACCGGATTCTTTTTTTTACCGGACTGAGTCTGGTATTCATGATGCTCGGCCTCAGGCTGCAGGCTTACGACTTTATCACCGATGACAGCGGGATTTATGTGATCACCTGGAATCCAGGCACGGTTTCGATGAACCTGAAAATGCCGGCTCCCGCGTCACCGCTGACCGACGGCAGCAATTACAACACCAGTGTGCAGGCGGCCATGCAGGCGTGGAACAGCTTGTTGGAAACGCTGCAACTTTCCTCCCAAATTCAGCCGGCCGGGCCGGCCACCAATGGTGATCGCATTAACGAGATTACCATGGAAAGCACGGTGGGCGGGCAGGCCTTTGGCACCAACACGCTGGCCGTGACATTGTCCTACTCGAATGGAGACTCGCGCACCGAGTCGGACATCGTTTTCAACACGGCTTATACTTGGGATTCGTACCGCGGGCCGCGCAATGGCCGCACCGCGCTCGATATTCAGCGGATCGCGATTCACGAGCTCGGGCATGTGCTGGGTTTGAATCACCCCGATACGGCCTCGCCGCCGCAATCGGTGAATGCGATCATGAACAGCCGGGTCAGCAACATCGACACGATGCAGGCTGACGACATCAACGGGGCGCAGCTTCTCTACGGTGCTCCCGGATTTGTGCCCGCCAATAATAATTTTTCCAACGCGATCCCGATCACCTTGAGCGGTTCCTCCGCGCAGTTGACCGGTTCCAATGTGGCTGCGACCCGGCAGGCGGGTGAGCCCAATCACGCCGGAGCCAACGCACCAGGGCACTCGGTCTGGTGGAAGTGGACTGCGCCCAGTTCAGGCTCGGCCACAATTGATACGCGCGGAAGTCTATTTGATACCATCTTGGGAGTGTACACCGGGGCGGCGGTCAACGCCCTGAGCCTAGTAGCCTCAAATGATGACGAGAACAATGCCAGCGGAGTCATTACCAGTCTGGTTTCATTTTCTGCCACGAGCGGCACG
>JANYDX010000358.1 GCA_025363395.1 Verrucomicrobiota bacterium | reverse complement strand
ACCAGCAGGCGAGCAGCGTGGTGCAGTTCCTTTATCCCGACAAAAATCAGCCGTTCGTGGAGCCGACGATTCCCACGCTGCGCCTGCCTTTGCGGGTCGGGGTGGCCTTCGTGCCGCCCGCCAACTCGCAATCTGGCAGCGGCATCAGCCACGATGAAAACTTCAGCGAAGCCCAGAAGACCGAACTCATGCGCCGGATCTCCGCCAGTTTCAAAGCCCTGCCCTTCGTCCAATCCATTGAAATCCTGCCGGGCAGCTATCTCCGTCCGGGCGGAGGTTTTGAAAATCTCGACCAGTTGCGGTCGCTGATGGGCGTGGATGTCATTGCCCTCGTCTCGTACGATCAGGCGCAGAACAGCAGCGATACGGCCTGGAGTCTCGCCTATTGGACCATTGTCGGCGCCTACATCGTTCCCGCCCAAAAGAACGACACCCACACCCTGATGGAGGCGGTCGTCTACGACATCCCGAGCCGCAAGCTCCTCTTTCGCGCGCCCGGGGTGAGTGCCATCAAGGGCAACTCAACCCTTCTCCGCACCACGGCCGAACTGCGGGATGATTCGGCGCGCGGTCTCGTCGAGGCGTCGGTGGATTTGACCGTGCAACTCCAGCGCGAACTCGATGCCTTTAAGATTCGTGTGAAGGACGAGCCCGCCTCCGTGCACATCGAACACAAGCCGGGGTTTTCGGGCATGGGCGTGATCGGGGGCTGGTTCACCGCGACGATTGCAATGATGTTCGCAATTTCCCGGTGGCATCGCCGCCCGCTCCCGGCATCGTCGCAAACTGAATGAGCTCCACCCGCAACTATCCCCTGCTGCTTGCCGGTCAGTTTCTGGGCGCCTTTGGTGACAATGCCGTCCTGGCCGTCATCGTGGGTCAGCTCACCTATCTGCAAAAATCCGGCGCCATCACCGCGGCGGAATTGCGCACGAGCAACACGATCTACACCAGCCTGCTCTTCGTCCCCTATGTGCTGCTCGCGCCGCTGGCCGGGTACCTGAATGACCGTTACGCGAAGACGCGCTGGCTCGTTGGCGGCAACGCGCTGAAACTGCTCGGCACCGCCGTTTGCGCGTTGAGCGTCTGGTACGGTCCGACGTGGCAGGGTTTCGGCTATCTTATCGTCGGAATCGGCGGGTGTTTCTACGGGCCGGCCAAATACGGCATCCTGCCGGAAATTCTCCCGCGCGAAAAACTCGTCAAGGCCAACGGCATGGTGGAACTGCTCACGCTCCTGGCCATCCTCGTCGGCGCGATTATCGGTTCCGTGCTGGCCGATGTTTTCAAGGATCGTGTGATCATCTCCTATGTCGCCGTCGGCGGCATCTACGGCGCGGCGCTGCTGTTAAATTTATTCATGTCAGCCACGCC
The DNA here is from genome assembly GCA_025363395.1 of Verrucomicrobiota bacterium. Taxonomy (GTDB): domain Bacteria; phylum Verrucomicrobiota; class Verrucomicrobiia; order Opitutales; family Opitutaceae; genus Lacunisphaera. Next base: position 4,105 of record JANYDX010000358.1, on the reverse strand, counting down.
GCACAAACCCGACATCCGTTTTTCGCGGAACATCGGCGAGTTCGGCCGGCATCTCCGCGAATTGCTGGCCTCACCGCGCCTGCGCCGGGTGCTCGCCGGCACCGCGCTTTTCTGGGTCTGCGGCGCGGCGATGAAAATTAATTTCCAGCCGTGGGGACTGGAGGTGCTGCATCTTCCGGACAACACCCAGATTGCCCTGCTCGGCCTCTGGCTCAGCGTCGGCGTGATGGCCGGCAGCATTCTCGCCGGCCAGTTCCATCAGGTCGGCGATCTGCGCCGCACGCGGACTTATGGCTTCGCGCTGGCTGCGATGCTTGCGCTCCTCTTCTCCGTCAATTCTTTCGCCTTCTGGCGCACGCCCGTTGTGCAAGCCGGGCCGCTGCTCCTCATCGTGCCCGTCGTGCTGTTGTTGATCGCCACCGGTGTGACCGCCGGACTCTTTCTCATCCCGCTCAACGCCGCACTGCAGGCCGAGTCCGATCCCGACAAACTCGGCAAAACCATCGCGGTGCAAAATCTCGGCGACAACCTCGGCATGTGCCTCGCCGGAGCCTACGTTTTCTCGAGCGTAAAGGCGGGGCTGAGTTCCAGCGGAGTGTTCCTCGGCCTGGCGCTCGCAGTTGCGGCGCTGGTATTGTGGCTGCGCTTTGCAGGAAAGAAACCTGCCGCCATTTAACAGGACTCCTTCCAACCTGGGCCCGCCATGCTGAACGCAGCGAAAAATCCACGTCATTCCCCCCGACCTCACCGGCACACTTGAATGTCTGACCAGCCTGCTGGTGGACTTCGCGGCGCTCAGAATGACACGAATGAATATTGGCTGGATCGAAAACACGTTCTAAAAATTTCCCTTCATGAAATTTCTGCTACGCCTCCTGGCCCGGTTCTGTTTCCGGTTCCGCGCCTACAACACCGAGGCGCTGACTACGCCCGGTCCAGTGCTCCTTGTGCCTAATCACGTCTCATGGCTTGACTGGCTTTTTCTGGGCATCGTGCTCGACGAGGACTGGAAATTTGTCACCTCCAGCACGACCGCGAATTCCCACTGGATTTTGAAAAAGGTGATGATGAACAGCCGCACTTTTCCCGTGGACAACTCCTCGCCCTACGCGGTGCGCGACATGGCCGCACACCTGGCGAAAGGCGGCCGCCTTGTGCTGTTCGCCGAGGGACGCATCACCCGGACAGGAAGTTTGATGAAGATTTTCGACGGCACGGGTTTCCTTATCCGCAACACCAATGCGAAGGTCATCACCTGCTACCTGCGCGGCGCGAACCGGGTGTGGTTTGTCCGGCACCCGGGCTGGCGCCGGTGGTTTCCGCGCGTCACCGCCCATTTCAGCGCGGCGTTGAGCGCGCCTGGGTTCGAAAATATTTCCCACACCGTCGCCCGGCAGAAAGTCACCGGCTGGCTGCGCGATCAGATGACCTTGCAACAGTTCGAGGTCGAAATGGAACAGGGTCCAAAGAATCTGCTGGCCGCCATTGCCGAGACCGCCGCCAACATCCCCCGGCGCGTCGCCTTGGAGGACGTGACGCTCAAGGAATTGACCTACCGCCGTCTGATGGTGGGAGCCGATGTACTCGCAGGCGAATGGCGCCGTCGGCTAGGGCCGGCCGTCGGCGAACATGTCGGCGTGCTGCTGCCCAATGTGAACAGCCAGCCGGTCACGCTGCTCAGTCTGTGGGCGGCGCGCAAAGTGCCGGCCATGCTGAATTTTTCCACGGGCATCCCGGTCATGCTGATCTGCGCGCAGCTCGCCCGGTTGAAGCACATCATTACGTCCCGCCAGTTTCTCGAAAAAGCCCGCCTCAACCTCGCGCTGCTTGAGGAAGCCGGCATTAAGATCATCTGCCTCGAGGACGTCAGCCCGCAGATTTCGGGCTTCACGAAATTCATCGCGCTGGCCCGCCACACGTTCTCCACCGGCACGGGTTTGCGCGACACGCCGCTCCAGCCCGCAGACACCGCCGTGGTGATTTTCACCAGCGGTTCCGAAGGCGTGCCGAAAGGCGTGGAACTGACTCATCGGAACTTGCTCGCCAATGTCCGCCAGGCCATCGCGGTCATGGACCTGACTGACGAGGATCGTTTCTTCAATGCCTTGCCGCTGTTCCACAGTTTTGGCCTGCTCGGAGGCACGCTGTTCCCGCTCATCCGGGGCTGCTACACTTTCCTTTATCCGTCCCCGCTTCATTACCGGGTGGTGCCGACAATGATTTACGACCGGGTTTGCACGGTGTTGATGGGCACGAATACTTTTCTCAACGGTTACGCGCGCAAGGCTCACGCCTATGACTTCACCTCGCTGCGTTACCTCGTCGCCGGCGCGGAAAAAGTCCAGACCGCCACTCTCGACACCTGGGCGCGAAAATTCGGCGTGCGCATCCTCGAAGGTTATGGGGCCACCGAGTGCAGTCCGCTGATCAGCCTGAACACGCGCATGGAACCGTTCGTCGGCTCCGCCGGCCGGCTCGTGCCCGGGCTCCACTACCGGCTGGAAGCCGTGCCAGGCGTCGAGGAAGGCGGGCGTTTTTTTGTCCGCGGCCCGAATGTCATGAAGGGTTACCTCAACCCCGAGGCCAACGAAAAATTCCTCGCACTCGGTGGCTGGTACGACACTGGCGACATCGTCCACGTGGACGCCGATGGCTACCTGCATATCCGCGGCCGCATGAAACGTTTTGCCAAGGTCAGCGGCGAAATGGTCAGCCTCACCGCCGTCGAGGACGCGCTGGCCGGAGCATTTCCGCAATTTGGCCTGCGTTGCGCGGTCGCCGTGATCGCCCAGCCCGACGAGGAGAAAGGGGAAAAGCTGATTGCCGTCACCAACGAAGCGAAATTGCAGCTGGCCGACATCCGCGCCGCCGTCCGCGCCAAGGGCCTGAGCAATCTGTGTGCGCCGCGGGAAATTAAATTCGTCAACACGATCCCCAAACTCGGTACCGGCAAAACCAACCACCGCGAATTGGAAAAGATGATCGCCCCGACTGAATCCAAGCCCGCGGCCGTACCCCTGGCTTAATTTAGGTCCGCTCAGTCTGGTGCAGGCTGGAGCGCTGGAAATTGTACAATGAGATGTTGCGAAACGATCTCTTGTGGTACCCAATGACGTTTCAAATTCCGTGATTTTTTTTCGCGCAAGGGTCTCACTGAAGGGCGCGAAAAGGGCTCATTCTACGCTCGCCCGCGCTTGCCTCATACGCAGCGTATCTTGGCAAAACTTCCCATGAAAATTACGCACGTCAGGAAATACTTAGTGATCGGGACCGGTTTCGCTGCCACGCTTGCCAGCGGATTCCTCCAGGCAGCGGAACCATCGGCACCATTGCACCCCGCCGTTCAATTCGTGACAGTGGATACTGGGGTAAAACTGGAGGTCGTCGACTGGGGCGGTAAAGGCCCAACCGTGGTGATGCTTGCAGCCCTTGGTGCTGATGCCCATGAATTCGACAATTTCGCGCCTCTATTGACCGACAAGTATCATGTGTTCGGCATCACACGGCGGGGATTCGGCGCCTCAAGCAAGCCTGATACCGGTTACTCAAACGAGCGGCTCGGACAGGACGTGATAGCGGTCCTCGATGCATTGAAGATCCAGCGCACCGCGTTGGTTGGTCATTCGATGGCCGGAATGGAACTAAGCTGGCTCGGCACTCACGCTCCAGAACGGGTTTCTAGTCTGGCCTACATCGAGGCTGCGTATGGTTATGCGTTTTACAGTGAATCAAGCAGCGACCCGCAGAATCTGCTCATCGATTCCCTCGAGTTGAAGAAGCTGCTCCGGCAGCTTCCACCCGGAGGTGGGCGCCCCGATCAGCAGCGGCTTACAGCCGAATTGATTGTCGAGGTGGGACGGTTTGAGCGCGAATTGCGTGACCACGCCGAAATGATCAAGGATTATCCTGATCCGCCTATCGATCCGGCGAACCCGCCGCGCCCCCTGGTTTGGCTCACGGGAATCTATCAGGGACTAGAGAAATATACAAAAATCGAGGTGCCTGTTCTGGCGATATTCGCCCTACCACATGCGCTCAGCGACCTGGGAGATCAGGAGGCGCTGGCGAAGGATCCGATCGCTGTGGCGAAACTTGAAGCTGCGGA
>JANYDX010000333.1 GCA_025363395.1 Verrucomicrobiota bacterium | reverse complement strand
GGCGGCGCGGGCTTTTTCGGCGGCTTCGTTGTGGACGACGCCTTCCTGCATCCAAATGGATTTCGCTTTGATCTGGATCGCCTGATCGACAATTTCCGGAACCGCCGCCGATTCGCGGAAAATATTCACCATATCCACCGGCCCCGGGATTTCAAGCAGGCTGGGATACGCTTTTTCATCCAGAATTTCTTTTTGCCCCGGATTCACGGGAATAATCGTGTACCCCTGATCCTTCATGTAGGTCGACACGCCGTAGCTCGGCCGTTCCGGTTTAGGGGACAGTCCCACTACCGCAATCACTTTTGTGGTTTTCAGCAGCTCCGCAATCTCGGCGGGGCTTGCATTCTCTTTCGGAAACTCACATTCGGGCATAATTAAGTCCTTCCAAGCATTTTATAGCATATTGACATATTTATGCTTTTATGATACATATATTTATGCGCACAACCATTGACATCCCCGATCCCTTATTCCGTGAGTTGAAAGCGTTCGCGGCTATAAAGGGCATCAGTTTAAAAGAAGTCTTTCAAACCGCCATCGAACATGAATTAGCCCAGGCCCAAAAAATGGACGTGGTGCGCGACCGTGTTCAGCTCCCACTTATTAAATCTAAACGCCCGGGTCACTTGTACTTAACGAATGCCGATATCGAAGATTTACTTACCTGACGTTAATATCTGGCTCGCATTGGTTTTCGAAGGGCATGCGCATCATCGCGTATCCGTGGAATGGTTTAACGCAAGCGTTGGGCCTGTCGCATTTTGCCGAGTGACCCAAATGGGACTGCTTCGGCTGTTAACCAACCGCAAAGTCATGGGCGATGAAGTGTTAACCACGGAACAGGCCTGGACAGCATATTCGCATCTTCACCAAGATTTAGGTGTGACCTTTCTCAATGAACCGAACGGCCTCGAAGAACGTTGGCGTACCGCCACTCTGCAGCGCGATCCCGTCACACACTCTTGGACAGACGCCTACCTGCTCGCCTTCGCTAAGGCCCGCGATGCGACCCTAGTCTCACTCGATCAAGCGTTTAAAACCGACCCGACGGCGATTATTCTCGCCTGAATATAATCAGGATTTAGACAAGCGGACCGCGGTTTCGATGTGCGCGGTATGCGGGAAAAGATCCACGGGCTGCACCTCATCCACGCGATAGCCTTTGGCCGTCAGCAGTTTCAGATCACGCGCGAGGGTTGCCGGATCGCAGGAGACGTAGACGATGCGTCCAGGACTCAATCCCGCCATCGCGTTGATGACGACTGGATCGCAGCCGGCGCGCGGGGGATCGACAATCATCGTCAAATCGCTTCCGCCGGCCGAACGATCCAGCTCGTTTAGAAAATCTTCCGCGCGCGCCGGGATGAAACGCGCATTTTCAATTTTGTTTAACTCCGCGTTGGCTTCCGCATCCACGATCGCCTGCGGGTTTTCTTCGACGCCGCCCACTTCGTCAAATTGATCGGCCAGCCAGAGCGCGATCGTACCGACGCCCGTGTAGAGATCGAGCAGCCGATGGCCTTTTCCGGCCATGTGTTTGGCGGTGTTGTACAGGACTTCGGCCTGCAGCGTGTTCACTTGGAAGAACGAACCGGCCGATAAGCGAAAGCGGAGCGGGCCCATCTGCTCTTCCATGTCGTCGGCCCCGGCGATGCGGCGCCATTGGCGGCCGAGGATGACGTTGGAGTTCGCGGGCTGTACGTTCTGGTGCACGCCGATGAGCGCGGGAAATTCATTCAGCAGAGTGGTGACGACTTCGCGCTCTTTGAAAAAGTCCGGCGACTTGGTGACAAACACCAGAAGCGCTTTTCCTTCACGCGTGGTGCGGACCAGTAAATGACGGATCCATCCGGAGTGCCGCTGCTCGTCATAGGCGCGGAGCTTGTACTGCTCGAGCAGCTCTTTCGTGCGGTTGATGAGCTTCACCGAGATGTCGGACTGGACCAGACAATCGTCGATCGGCAGCAGATCGTGCGAGCCTTCGCGGTAAAAGCCGGAGACCAGCTTTTGTTTCGCGGCCGACCAGCCGACCGGTTGCTGCACTTTGTTGCGGTAGCGCCACGGATCCTTCATGCCGAGCACCGGTTGAACGGCGATGCCTTTCAAGCCGCCGATGCGCTCGAGCGTTTCCTGCACCAGCGCGCGTTTGGCGATGAGCTGTGCGTCGTAGGTAAGGTGTTGATAGGCGCAGCCGCCGCAACGCCCGAAATAAGGGCAGGGCGGTTCCGTCCGGCCGGATCCGGGTTTGAGCAGCTTCACCACCTCCGCGCGCGCGAAGCGTTCGCGGCGATCGGTGAAGCGGAT
>JANYDX010000316.1 GCA_025363395.1 Verrucomicrobiota bacterium | reverse complement strand
AAGTGCCGCTAATGTTCGCTCCAACATCGAGTTTTCCCAACGCTGTTTTCGCGATCACAGACGGAAAGGCGAAGAGAGCGGTTGCTCTGTATAGGGAAGGCCTAAGCTTAAACTCATTATGCCATATCCCATTCAGTTTCCTCAGTTTCTTCAAGGTCTTGAACGTATTTTGGAACGATAGAGTCAACAATGTCCCAAACCCGAACGACAAAAAGAAGCCGTTGCGGAAAAACTCAATCGTTGATGGGATCCGCGTAGAATTGCCGGATTTGAAAGACAATGAATCTCAAGCAAGGATAGCAGAAATACGAAAAGTACACTCCGACGTTGCGCTCTATTTGTATAAAGATGGGCGCTGTGCCGTTGCTCATGCGTTCTCAGGTGCGATTGTCGATCCAGATGACGGAACAGACATTTACCGGCTCGGCAAGGACCTCTGGCTGATGAGACGCCTTGCTGCCCACGTAATTGAAAAACAATGTGGCATCACACAGTCGCTGTTCGCTTAGCAAATCTCCAAATTGATTCCGCCTCCCCCTTGAAAACCATATCAATACTGGCCCTACTACTATTGCCCGGGTGTGCGACACCATACCAAAACATCGGGAATTCCGATGCCGGTGGATTCTACGCCGAACGCATATCGGATAATCGATTCTCGGTTTCCTTCAAAGGAAACGGTTTCACCGATCCACGCCGCGCAAGCGACTTCGTCCTACTCAGAGCGGCCGAAGTAGCTCTGGAATACCAGTACACCTATTTCACCATCGATGGTCAGCGAAATCTTTCGCATGTCTCCCACGTAAATACCGGCACCACCACAACGACCACAGGGATGGTATCTTCGAACGGTAATTTCATGGCGAACAGCACTACCACAGGTGGTGATATGCCTATATTCAAACCCGGAAGTATGCTGGTAATTACGTGCTACGAAAAGATTCCCGAAGGTGCTCACGCCGGGATAATGTACACCGCCTCAGAAGTCGCGGCACGACTGAAGATTAAATATAAAATTAAGTGATCCTGATTCTATCATCGTCGAGTCGTTATAAGGGCATGTCCCTTGGGCGGAGCGATCTTTCAACCCGTTGAGCTCTTGATTTTGAATTCATTTCTTCGGCAATGTTGCACTCGATTCAAACTTCTGTTGCCCAACCCAGTCTTGCTTTGCAAGAAGTGACTGTGCAGGTGGAGCGATTGAAATTGGCCAAACGCATTTGGCGGGGAGTTGCCGAGGACGGCACAGAGTTTGGTTGCGAGCTCGCTGCGCCCCTTCGCGATGGTGATACGATTTGGCAAACATCCACGGCGAGATATGTGATCCGCCAGCCGGCTGAAGCGGTGGTGGAAATTTCACTCGATGTTGCGCCGTCCGCTGCCGCTGGCATTGGCTGGGCGATTGGTAATTTGCATTTGGAACTTTCGGCCGAGGCGAATCGTTTGCTTGCATTGGACGAACCGGCGGTGCGGCAATTGCTTGATCGTCTCAAGGTACCTTACCAATCAACGACCGCAATTTTTCGGCCGGGCCATTTTGTGCGCGGCGCGCAACCTTCTCATGAGCTCGGACAAAGCCATAAACACTGAGGCTGTAGGTGTCGCGCTGGTCGCGCCTGAGGTGGAGCGGGTTGACCCCAACACGCTTGGCGCGGGAAAAGCGTCTTGGGGTCAAGCCGCTCCACCATCTGATGCGTCGGCGGCTTGGATTTGCAGTTTATTGCAGGTGGGTGATTCGTTTTATCCGACGGGCAGCTACGCTCACTCGTTTGGATTGGAAGGGCTCGTGCAGGAAGGCGTTGTCCGTGACCGGGTGACTTTGCGGGAATTTATTTTTCGCTCGGTGCTGCCGGCGCTGCGATGCGTCGAACTGCCGCTGGCAGCGCACGCCTGGCAGGCGTTTGGTCAGGAAAACTGGAGCAAGATTGGTGAACTCTGCCAGCTGTCAGCAGCGCTCAAGGCGTCGCAAGAGCTTCGTACTGCTTCGGCCAACATTGGGCGGCAACGCGCGGAGTTGATGGCGTTGCTGAACCCGCACGCGCTCGCGGTGGAGTATTTGCGTAGAGCGGAAGAGTCGGGCTGGCCCTTCTCGGCGTCGGTGTCGGCGGCATTAGAAGGGCGGGTGCATGGCGCGCCGCAGGTCGCCGTGCTATCGAGCGTGTATTACGCGAGCGTGGCGTCGTTGTTGTCGGCGGCGATGAAAGTGCTGCGCCTCGGCCAAAATGCTTCCCAGTCGTTGCTGACCGAAGCACTGGTCGCTGCGCCCGCGATTATTGCGGCAGCGGGCGAAGTTTCGATGGATCAAATCGGCTGGTTTAATCCATGGCTCGACATAGCGGCTGCTCGACACGAAACCGCGGATTCACGCATGTTTATATCTTAAAAGTAGCGGGTAGTGAGTAGCGGGTAGCGAGCATCCTGGATCCAATATCGAGCTCCTTTTTTCCTACTCGCTACTCACTACCCGGTACTCACTACTTCCTCCCATGATTCGTCCCCCTCGTATCGGCATCGGCGGCCCGGTTGGTTCCGGGAAGACGATGCTTTGTCTCAAACTCAGCCAGAAGCTGCGCGAGCGTTATTCCATGGCGGTGGTCACAAACGATATCTACTGTTCGGAAGACGCGCAGTTTCTCATCAAGCAGAGTGCGCTGCCGGCCGAGCGCATTGTTGGAGTCGAGACCGGCGGTTGTCCGCATACGGCGATCCGGGATGACACCACGATGAACGAGCAGGCTTGCCGGGCGATGGAGGCGAAATTCCCCGACTTGCAACTGCTGCTGGTGGAAAGTGGCGGCGATAATCTGACGGCGACGTTTTCACCTGAGCTGGTCGATGCGTTTATCTACGTGATCGACGTGGCCGAGGGAGACAAAATCCCGCGCAAGGGCGGGCCGGCGATTCGTTTCAGCGATTTACTGATCATCAACAAAATCGATCTGGCTCCGCTCGTCGGCGCCGATCTCGGCGTGATGGACCGCGATGCGAAAATCCAGCGCGGAGCGAGGCCGTATTTGTTCTGTGATTTGAAGCGCGAACACAATCTCGACCAGGTAATCGCGTGGCTGGAACACGAGGTTTTGTTTGGAAAGAAAGCCAGATTATGAGTTTTGGATGGCCACAAAAATTCACGAAAAGGCACAAAACAGGATTCATTTTTATGTTCTTAGCGCTTTTTGTGGGCGGGGTGCCCTCACCAGACTTGAAGTATGGCTGAATTTAACGGACATCTTGTTTTGCAGGCAGAGGCACGCGCCAACGGTCGCACGGTGCTGGCTGCCCAGTCCTTTCGGGCGCCGTTTCATTTGAGCAAACCTTACTGGGATGAGGACGCCCGCACCTTGTTGGTCCAGGTGGTCAATCCCACGGCGGGGATTCTGGCGGGTGACCGGTTGGAGTCGGAGATTGCGGTGGCGGCGGGCGCATCGCTGCTGGTTACGGCACCGAGCGCGAGCCGGTTGTTTCAGATGAACGGCGGCAGTGCCGAGTGCCGTCAGCATTTCGTCGTGGCCAAGGATGCGTGGTTGGAAGTGATGCCGGAACCCCTGGTGCCTCATCGTGGTTGCAGCTACCGGCAGGTTACGCGCGTCGAGGTTGAGCCGGGTGGGGGATTATTTTTTGCCGATCTGTTGATGCCGGGCCGGGTGGGTCATGGTGAGGCGTGGGTGTGGGATCAGCTGACGCTCGAAATTGACGTGCGACTGGGGCGTGAACTCATCCTGCGGGAACGGTTGCACCAGAGTGGGGAGGAGTTGCGCGCGATGGCGGAATGGGCCGGCTCCGGTCCGGGTGCGTGCTTTGGCAACGCGGTGCTGATCGGTGAAGAGCTGGCGAACGATGAGGCTTGGAAAAAACCGCTGGTCGCTTTGCACCGGGACGGACTTTGGCTTGGCCTCAGCCGGCTGCGGCTCGGTGGCTGGAGTCTGAAAATGGTGGCGCCAGACGGGATTCGATTGCGCCAGGGTTTGCGCGAGGTCCGTCAGATTTTGGCGGCAAGATCTCCGCGGCTGGCGTGCGATCCGCGAAAGTTGTGAGGCTGGCTTTGACTGATCAATGGGCAGGGCGGGCACCCCGTTGCACGCCGGATAGTGGCAGCCTGCTCGCGGCGCGGAGTGGAATCCGCGCCCTACCTCAGAGCGGGAAAGCCACGGCCAATGCGCCTGCGACGGCCACGGCACCGCCGGCAAAACGGGCGGTTTTTTCCTGATTCTTCAGTGCCAGCCCGGCACCGAGTCCGGTGGCGTGGAGTAGAATTGTGGAAGCAACGAAACCAAAACCATAACCGACGCCACTGGCAGACGCGGGCATTTCCGCGCCATGCGCCGCGCCATGAAAAAGAGCAAACGCTCCGACGATGGCCATGCTGGCGAGAGTTGGGAGCTTCACGGCCGCGGCGATAAGCAGGCCGAGAACGAGGATCGACACGGCGATCACTGATTCAATGCTGGCCAAGGGAAATCCGGCGTGTCCAAGCGCGGAACCGAGCGTCATTACGCTCACAAATGCTGCTGGCACGAGCCAGCGGTTGCACCCGCCGAGTTGCGCGGCCCAGAGGCCGACGGCAATCATGGCGAGTACATGGTCCCAACCGGAGAATGGATGCGTGGCGCCGCTGGTGAAATCCCAAGTGAGTTCATGACCACCATCGTGGCCGGGATGCGCCTGAGCCAGCACGGGCAGGGCAAACGCGGCAAGGGCGATAAAACGGATCAATTTCATAGAGCAAAAAGAGCAGTTTGTGCGCCAAGAGGCAATCCGGGATGCGGGAGGTGGAATTAGAGTTGCAGGGGCGTCGCTTGCCGCGGCCATTTGGCTGGCGAGGGTGGATCGGCCAGCGGAAGCACCCGTTCTCCATTTCAATCTCATCGCTCAGCGGGCCGAGGGACCGTCTGCTTTAATTCCCATCTGCGCCGGAATAAATTGTTCGCGTACGGCTTTCTCCAAAAGATTTGGCGGGAGGAGGCCTTGGCCGACGATGAAGTCGTTAAATTTCAGACGATTGAACTTGGGGCCGAGGGCGACCTCGGTTGCCGTGCGAATTTCCATGAGTTTGATGTAGCCGTAGAAATACGCCGTGGCCTGGCCCGGGGAGCGGAAGGTATAGCGGTTGATCTCCTGTTTGGTCATCGCCTCCGAGAGGCCGACATCCTGGGTGAGAATATCGTGGACGCGTTCGCGGGAGATGAGACCGAGGTTGAGCATGGGATCGACGAAGGCGCGGGCGGCACGCTGCAGGCGGAGCTGAAGGGTGATCAGCTGGGCGTCGAGGGGCTCGTAGGGTTTCATCTCGGCTTCCGCGTAGAGGGCCCAGCCTTCCACATTGACGCTGTTGAAGGCAAACAGGCTGCGGGCTTGAGAGACGCCACGTTCGACCATGGCAGCGAACTGCAGTTCATGACCGGGGCGGCCCTCATGCGCCGTCAGAGTCCAGGCGGCGGCCCGGTGGGTGAAGTCGTCGTAACCATCAGTTTTGGCGCCAGCGGCGGCGGGCGGATTTCCGCTGGTGAGAATAAACTGCCCCCGTTCGCCCTGGTTGTTGACGAGTGGCGGCGGTTGCATGTGCGGTGCGGGTTGCCGGGCGTTCTCGGCCTCGGAGGCGAGGCGCATGATCATGGGACGTTCCGGCAGGGTCGCGATGTGCTCGCGACGAATGATGTCTTCGATGCGGGCGAGGATTTCATGATAATAACTTTCGACCTGATCCTTGGGCAGCTGCGCTTGTTTGAGGGATTTGATCACCGCGCGGTAATCGGGGTCGGCGAAGCCGTGTTCCTTGGCCACGAGCGGGGCGAGGGCCTGCATCTCATTGCGAATCTCGGCGAATGCGACCAGGGCTTTCTGCATGAGTTCTGCGGGAGCGATGTCGAGGCCGACGTTCTTCAGATTGTCCGCATAAAGTTCGGCCGGCAGACGGTAATCGACACGGGCGCGGGGCATCACGGTGGTTTGCAGCCAGTCGTTGTAATCCTTCAGCTGGTGTTCAAGCGCCGCGAGCGCGGCGGCGGCACCGTCGTGTTTGTCCAAGCCGTATTGGGTGAACAGCTCGCGTATACCGGTGGTGTAGCGGCTGGTGTTGGCGATCGCCTGCTGGACGCGATCCTTGAAAGGTCCGATGCGGGCGGGGTCCGCGACGGCTTCGTTGTAGCGGGCTTTGGCGAGTTCGGTGATCGGCGTGGTCCCTGTTTCAAGACCAGTGTAGCGTCGTAGCCGGACGAGCGCGGCGGGGTGGCGGCTGTGCGCCACCTGCTCTTGCAGCAGGCCGAACTCGCCGTTGAAGATCAGTTCTCCCACGTCGATGAAAGGCAGGAGATCCTTGTTCGTGAGGCGATTGGTTTCGAGTTGATTGCCGGCGGACTGGATAAGAATTTCCAGATCCTGTCGGACGAGTGAGTTGGTTTCGCTGAGGAGGCGTTGGTTGAGTTCGTTCCGCGCGTTAGTCAGCGCCTCGGCCATGCGATCATCGATGCCCGGGCCGAGGTCGGTGACGGATTCATCAAACCCGGTAAAGCCCGTGGACGCGGCATCCTCAGGGGTAAACTTGTTCGTGGCATCGAGCAGCACCTTGGCGTGGAGATTGCTTTTTTCGATCCACGCCGGGGCTTCGGCCATGGCTGCGAGGGTCAGACCGAGCGGGAGAGTTCCGAGCAGAATTTTCCGAACAAAGTGGAGAAGGGCGGGCGTGGACGGGGTGGAATTCATGGCCAAGAAATGATTGGAAAATTACCCGCGACAGTTCGGGCTCACGGCAAGTGGCGGGAAAGAAACTCCATTTGCAACTGAGCCAATTCCTCCAGGCCGGTTTTTGCGAGGCCGAGCAGGGTTTGCAGCTGTTCGTGGGAGAAGGTGGATTCCTCCCCGCTGCTCTGGACTTCGACGAACTGGCCCCGGCCGGTCATGACGACGTTGGCGTCCACCTCGGCGTCCTTGTCCTCGACGTAATTCAGATCAAGTAACGCCTCCCCGTTGAAGAGACCGACGCTGACCGCGGCGACGGTGTCGGTCAGCGGATTCTCGGTGATTTTTTTGGCATCCAGCAGTTTCTGAATGGCGAGGCGTGCGGCGATGTAGGCGCCCGTGATGGACGCCGTGCGCGTGCCGCCGTCCGCCTGCAGGACGTCGCAATCGATCCAGAGGGTGTGTTCGCCGAGTTTTTTGAGATCGAGCACGGCACGGAGCGAGCGGCCGATGAGCCGTTGGATTTCAACGGTGCGGCCATCGATCTTGCCCTTGACGATGTCGCGCGGTTTCCGTTCGAGCGTGCTGTAGGGAAGCATCGAGTATTCAGCGGTGAGCCATCCGCCGCTGACACCCTGCTGGCGCATCCATGAGGGCACCTTGGCCTCAATGGTGGCGGCGCAGATGACACGCGTGAGGCCGAAGCCGACGAGCACGGAGCCCGAGGCGTAAGGCGCGATGTTGGCTTCGATGGTGAAAGGGCGGAGCTGATCGGCGCGGCGGCCGTCAACGCGGACGGGGGAGGACATGAGTTTGATTTAAACGGATGAAAAAATGAATTGCCGTGCGAGCGATTGTGATCGCACAGGGCGAAGTCGGGAGCGAAGGAAAGCGCGGACTACCCGAAGGACACCGCCGTTGGGGCGCCAGAGTCAGGAAGGATCATCAATCAATTCTTCCGGTTCATCGGGCGGAGTCGTGAAAGGCGCGACGGTGGATGAAACCCGGTGGATCGTGGGCTTGGGCGCCGTCTGCTCCGCCATGTGGGCGATAAGGCGGTCATTGAAAGTCTTGGCGGGATCATGGCCCATGCTCTTGAGCGCTTGCACCATGGCGGCGACTTCCACGAGGCGGGCGATGTCGCGGCCGGGCCGGACGTAGAATTCGATATGGGGCACCTTCACGCCGAGAATGTCGTAGAAGTTTTCCTCAAGGCCGGTGCGTTCCTCGATCACGTCGGGGGTCCATTCCCGCAGGGAAACAACCATGTCGATGCGTTTCTCGAGCCGGATGCTTTTCACGCCAAACATGTCGGCGATGTTGATGATGCCGATGCCGCGACATTCCATGTATCCGCGGTTGAGGGGGCGGGAACTGGCGGAGAGTTCGCGCTCGTCGAGCAGTTTGATGCAGGTGAGATCGTCGGCCACGAGCGAGTGGCCGCGTTCGATGAGGGCGAGCGCGCACTCGGATTTGCCGATGCCGCTGTCGCCGCGGATCATCACGCCGATGCCCTTCACGTCGAGGGTGGTGGCATGCTCCGTGCCGGAGGCGGCGAACTCGTTGTCGATGCAGAGCGTGGCGGCGTTCACAAAATTCATCGTGATCATCGGCGTGCGGAAGATAGGGAGTTTCATCTCCTCCGAGACGGCGAGCATGGGATGAGTCGCCACGAAATTGCGCGTCAGCACGATGGCGGGAATGCCGCGCTTCACCATTTCCTGAAAGGTGACGATCTGCTGGCGTTGCGGGAGCGTCTTGAGATAGGTCATCTCGGCGGCGCCGAAAACCTGAATGCGCTTGTTCGCAAAATATTTGAAGAAACCGGTGAGCGCGAGGGAAGGGCGGTTAATGGAACCCTCGCGGATCAGGCGATGAAGGCCCGGGGCACCGGTGACGAGTTCGAGCTGCAGCTTCTCGCGGTAGGTGTCGTAGAAGTGCGCTACGGTGATGCCATGGATTGCTTTGGTGGGCATGGGCTCGAAGGAGTGAGTAGTGGAGTAGCGAGGTAGTGAGTAGTTGAAGAAACAGGCGGCAACAAGCTCCTACTCGATGTTCACGCCCGCTGCTACAGGTTGAAATCCTTGCCGAGGTAGAGCTCACGGGCCTGGGCGTCGTTGATCAGGAATTCGCCGGAACCCTCGGTCATGACCTGGCCTTTGTGGATGATGTAGCCGCGGTCGACGATGCGGAGGGTTTCGCGAACATTGTGGTCGGTGATGAGGACGCCGATGCCGCGCTGTTTGAGGTCGAGGATGATTTTTTGGACTTCAGCCACCGAGATGGGATCAACGCCGGCGAAAGGTTCGTCCATCAGCAGGAAGCGTGGCCGGGTGACCAGGGCGCGTGCGATTTCCAGCCGGCGGCGTTCTCCGCCCGACAGGGTGTAGGCTTTTTGTTTGGCGAGATGTCCCAGGCTCAATTCGTCGAGGTGGTGTTGGACGAGGGCGGGACGCTCGCTTGAGCGGATGGACAGGGTTTCGACGATGGCGAGGACGTTTTCCTCAACGGTCAGCTTGCGGAAAATCGAAGCCTCCTGCGGAAGGTAGCCGACGCCCAGGCGGGCGCGGCGGTGCATCCGGAGGTGGGTGGCATCCTGATTATTGATGGATACCTTGCCCGAGGTGGCGGGCACGAGGCCGACGACCATGTAGAACGTGGTGGTCTTGCCGGCGCCGTTGGGACCGAGCAGGCCGACCACCTCACCCGCCTTGACGTGGATGCTGATGCCGTTGACGACATTTTTCTGGCCGTAGGTTTTAACCAGCCCCTCAGTGCGAATTTCGGCAGTGCTTTCCATGCTCAAGGCTGTTTTGGCGCGGCAACGGCAGCGGGTGGGACGGCCGGTGGGGTCGTTGCGGGGGCAGGAGTGGCGGCGGGTTTCGCTTCCTTGTCGACGCCTAGATCCTTGACCGGGGGCGCGGTGATTTCAGGTTCATCGATGTGAACTTTATGTTGTCCGCGATAGAGTATGATCGTTTTGCCAGCGGCGCGCGTATTCTGGTCATGATCGACCACGACGGGATTTTCGGAAAGCGTTACTTCTTCCTTGCCGGGCAGGACAAGGGCGCGACCGCAAGCGGCTTCGCGACCGCCTTGAACCAAAAGTACATTGCCCGTCGCAAGCATGGAGCGGAATTTTTCCAGTTTTCCCACGGTGAGGGCTGGATCGCCACTGCGCTCCACGACTACTTCAAGGTAGTCACAATTAAGTTTCATGTTGGTGCCGATCACCACGACGTGATCACGAAAGGTGATGGTGGTCTCCTTTTCCGTACTGACCATCTCACAGGGTCCGTCGCTGGTGATGACCGTGTTTTTCGGTTCGACGCTTTGCGCCCGGGCGAAGACCGGCAGCAACAGAACCGTGGCGCAAAGGGAGAGGCGGTGGAGGAGTTTCATTTCAGGAAATCTTTGAATTCGGCGCTGAAAGCGACGCGGACTTTTTTGCTGATGAGAATTTTTTTGTTTTTGTGCTCGTAGCGCCAGTCAGTGCCAGTGGCTTCATAATCGTCGTTGATGACGCGGATGGTGCTTTCTCCGGTGACCACGGATTCTTCGGGTAAAACCTTGGCCTTGGGACTGAGAATCAGAGTCACCAGCTTGCCGTCGCTTTTACCCGAGAAAAGGGAAAGGGTAAGCTCCATGATATCGATTTGGTTTTCCTTGGGCAGGAAATAGGCTTCCGACCCACGGACCAGCCAGGAGCGAAAACCATCGGGCGTGAAGCTGGGAAGCCGGAAGTTGATCACGGGTTTGTCGGGGGAAATCTGAGTGGTGTCTGCGCGCGCGCTCAAGCCGGCGGCTAGTGGCAGCAATAAAATCAGGAATCGTTTCAACGAAAACGGCACGATGGGGCTTACTGACCGCGACTATCGAGAATATGTTCACACACTTCGCGCACGGCGCCGAGACCGGCGGGTCGGTCGGGCACGTAGACGGCGGCTTTGAGGGCCGAAGGCATGGATTGTTCCGGGGCCACGCCCACGCCGGCCCAGGCAATCGCAGGCGCGTCAATATCGTCGTCCCCCATGTAACAGACTTGGGGCGCGGCCAAGCCCAGCTGGCTGGCGAGTTCCTGCAGCGCCATGAGTTTGTCGGTGCGGCCTTGGATGAGGTGCGGCACGCGCAGCTCGGTGGCCCGCAAAGTGGTTGCTTCGGATTTGCGTCCGGAAATCCAGGCGACCGCGATCCCGGCTTTGTTGAGTCGCATGATGCCCATGCCATCGAGAATGGAGAAGCGCTTCGACTCGCTGCCGTCGGACGAAATGGACACGGTTCCATCCGTTAACACGCCGTCCACATCCATCGCGAACAACTGGACGGCGGCCCAGTGGGATTGGGGAACTTTGGTGGAACGGCTGAGCATGGAGCGACGTTGAGATTCTTCGCCCGGTTCGGAATGACAAGAGTGAAGCTAGCCCATCCAGGCGGTAATGGCGTCCACGATACGGTCTTTGCCCGGGCGGTAAACGGCTTCCAGCTCGGGGGCGAAGGGAACGGGGATGTCGAGGGCGGCGATGCGCAACGGGGCGGCTTTCAGCTGGCCGAAGTGTTCCTCGGTCAGGCCGGCGACCAATTCCGCCCCAAAGCCGTGGGTGCGGCGGCCTTCGTGAATGACCACAAGCCGGCCGGTGCGGGCGAGGGATTCTTTGATGCGGTCGAGTTTCAGTGGCGAGAGTGCGCGCAAATCAAACAGGTCAAATGTGGTTTCATATTCCGCGGTGAAATAAGCGCATGCTTCGGTGGCGAGCAGCACCATTTCCCCGTAGGTCACGATCGTGGCGAAATCGCCGGAGCAGATTTTTTTTGGCTGCCAGATTTCGCGGTAATCGGGATCCCATTTGACGGGATGTTTGCCCCGCCGGTACAGGCCCTTGTGTTCAAAAAGAATGACGGGGTTGTCGTCTTCGTAGGCGGCGAGCAGTGCATTGAAGGCATCCTGGGGATTGCTCGGGTAGAGGGCCTTGAGGCCCGGGAAAGAGAGGTAGGCCGACTCCATTTCCTGGGAGTGGAACGAGCCAAAAGTCAGGCCGCCGCCGCACGGGAAACGGAAAACCACCGGCACCTTCTGCCCCGAGCGATAGTGATAGGTTGCCGCATTGAGCACGATCTGGGTCATCGCATCGGTCGCGAAATCGGCGAATTGGAACTCCTCGATGCTGCGGTGACCGTTGACCGCGAGACCCAGAGCGTAACCGGTGCTGGCCGATTCACAGAGCGGGGTGCTGAAAACCCGCGGGCGTCCGAAATCTCCCACCAATCCCTGGGTCACCTTGAAAGCGCCGCCATACGTGCTGATGTCCTGGCCCAACACGATGGATTCGGGGCGTTCGGTGAGGATTTTTCGCAGGCCGTGATTGAGGGCCTGGGCCATGGTGAGGTTCTCCGGCGCGGTGGGCTCGGGTTTCCACGCCATGGGTGAGCTGGCTGGGGCAAATACGTCGTCGGCGACGCCGGAGGAAGTGATCGGAGGCAGCGCGAGCGCGGCTTTGATGGTGGCCTCGATAAAGTCGCGCACCTCGGCGTCGATTGCATCCAGCCGAGCGCCGTGACCCGCGGCGACGAGCTGGGCGCGATATTTTGGCAGCGGGTCTTGGGCAAGGATGGCCTCGGCTTCGCCCGGTTTCATGTAGTCGCACGTATCGTAGGCGGCGTGACCCCTCAGGCGGAAGGTGTGCGCTTCAATCAAAAGGGGGCTGCCGGTCTGACGTACCCGGGTGATGGCATGGCCGAGGGTTTGGAGAACGTGGGCGGGATCGCTGCAATCCATCGCGAAACCTTCCATGCCGTATCCATTGGCACGTTCATGCAGACTGGCTGAGACGAATTGTTCGGAAACCGGGGTGGAGTAGGCGTACCGGTTGTTTTCGACGACAAAAATAACAGGGACCGATAGCACGGCGGCGAGATTGAGGGATTCGTGAATGTCCCCGGTGCTCGACGAGCCGTCGCCGAAGAAGGCAAAGCCGACCGCCGGATGGCCGAGCCGCCGCTGCGAATCGGTGCTGCCCACGACATTGGAGAGCATGATGCCCAAGTGCGAGATCATGGGGAGACTTCGATTGCGCGGGTCGCCGTGATGGATATTCCCTTCCCGTGCCTTGGTCGGGCTACCGCTGTTGGCGATGTATTGGCAGAGATGATCACCAAAATGTCCGCTCCAAATGAGGTGTCCGCCAAAACCACGGTGAGAAAAGGAGACCACGTCGATTGCTTTGTCGGCGAGGAGAGCCAGTGGAACAATCAATGCCTCATTGCCCTGACCTCCGGTTACGGTGCCTCGGATCAGGCCTTGGCGGAAAAGATCGAGGATGCGGTTGTCGCCCGTGCGAGCGAGTTGCATCCAGCCGTAGGTGAGAAGAAGACTCTCGGACTGACCCAGTTCGGAAAGCCGGATATCACGGCGTTCGAACAGATTGGGCGGCGGCGGGAAACTCATTGGGTTGAGAAGGTGCCGGCCGGGGGCCGTGGCTTCCAGAAAAAACTTCAGGTGGGGGGCAATCAAGTCAGGACTTGAGTACGGGCCGGATGGGCAAGCGGGGCCACCTCGAAGTCACGGGTGGGCGACAAACTGCCTTGCGGCGGTTACGTCGGCGGGCGTCAGTCCGTGTCCGGCGGTGGATGAATTCAAGGTGACGGTTGCGCCCGCTCCACGAAATTGCTCCGCCAGACGGGTCGGGTGATCATTTGGCACGATCGGGTCATGCTGGCCCGAGGAGATCAGGATACGTTTGCCAGATAAATCCGGTAGTTTGTCCGGTTCGAGAACCACCATCGGGCGCAACAGGGCTGCGCCGGCCAGCGATTCCTGCCGCAGGAGCAGGAGGGACGCCGCGATATTGGCGCCATTGGAGTAGCCCACGGCCAGCAGCTTGCTCTGATCGAAATGATATTGCGTGGCGGCTGAGGCGATAAAATCGGCCAGGGCCTGGGTGCGTTTTACCACATCGTCGAGATCGAAAACTCCCTCGGCGAAGCGGCGAAAAAATCTTGGCATGCCACGCTCCAGCACATCGCCGCGTACGCTGAGCAAAGCGGAACCAGGCGAAAGCTCGTGTGCGAGCGGCAATAAATCGTTTTCATCGCCCCCGGTGCCATGGAGCAAAAGAAGGGGTGGAGCGGCCGGATCAGTGCCGGCCTGGAATACGTGTTGGTGAGTGAGTTTCACAGTGGGAAGGGACGGGCGGAAGACCGCGGGTTGGCGGATTTTTAGTCAATGGCGGGGAGGCCCGCTTCGATTTCTGCGCGATGGGATTCCAGATGTGGCGGCAGTGAAAGTTTCGTGCCCAGGGTTTCGACTGGTTCGTCGATGGCGAAGCCAGGTTGATCGGTGGCGATTTCAAACAACACGCCGCCTGGTTCGCGGTAATAGATGGATTTGAAATAGGCGCGGTCAATTACCGGACTGACTGACAGTCCGTCCTTCACGATCACAGCGCGCGCAGCTGTTTGGGACGCGTCATCCGGAACACGAAATGCGACATGGTGGATGGTTCCCGCTCCATTCAGTCCGCGCGGCAGTGCTGGATCGGTGAGCAGATCCACGTAAGTTCCTGGACCGCTCGATCCGATCGTGTAGCGGGAGCGATGGCCGGATTGACCGGCCAGATGATACCCCATCATCCCGGTAAGCACTGCTGCGGTCGGAGCGGCGTCAATCAGTCCGAGTGTGGTTCCGTGGAAGCCACGGATCGCGTTTTCCGGCGGCACATCGTTGGAAGGCGTGGGTAGGCGCGGATCCGTTTCCTTTGTGGCCACCAATTCGAGACGAAGACCATCCGGATCGAAGAAGGTTAACACTGCATCCTCGAACCGCTTTTCGATCGGAAGCGAATCGATCTTCAGCTGTTTGAAACGCTCCTGCCAATAGGGCAGGGAGCCGACTGGAACCGAGAAGGCCGTCGCATAAGCCTGCCCGGAGCCCGGACGGCCGCGAGGTACTCCAGCCCATGGAAAAAAGGTCAGGATTGTGCCTGGAGAGCCGGCGTAGTCTCCATAGTAGAGATGGTAGGTGCCCGTGTCGTCTTGGTTGACCGATTTTTTTACGAACCGGAGTCCGAGCGTCGACGTAAAAAAACGCATATTACGACGCACATCCGACGAGATAGCGGTAATATGATGCAGACCGGTGATGGTGGTTTTCATGAATTAAGATTTGATGTCAAAATATAAGGTAAATAAATCAGCCTTGAAGGCCGATCTTTTTGCAGAGCCTGCCTAGATCAGCGAGTTCTGTGGAGGATAGGGCGCTCATTTCACGAGTCACGTTTGCGACGACCTTGGGGAATAAGGCGGCGATGAATGCCTGGCCCTTGTCGGTTAGATTGACGACGACGAAGCGACGATCTGCGGCATCGCGCTCCCGGACAACGTAGCCGGCCTTTTCCAAGTTATCCACGACGAGGGTAAGATTGCCGCCGCTTTTCAGGAGTTTCTCCGCCAGTTCACTTTGGCAAAGCGGGCCGACGTGGTGGAGGGCTTCAAGGACGCCAAACTGGGTGATGGTCAAGCCCTCAGGCAGAACGGCGTGGATGCGCACGGAAACAGATTCTGCAGAACGCTGTAGCTTGATGAACGCATTCAGGGCGTTGATCTCTTCAATTGCACCGCGATGTCTTGTTCCCATGCGATTACTTTGATGGCATATGTTATGATGTCAAAGTTAATTTGATGAGCTAAATCAGGTACTATCCGAACATTTCAAATGGCATCGATTTTTTGAATCCGGCTGAGATGCCTACCGCCTTCAAAAGGAGTGCTTAGCCAGACGCGAACGATTTTTAGGGCCTCTTCCTCGGTAATCGTACGCTGCCCAAGCGAGAGGCAATTGCCGTCGTTGTGAGAGCGGTTCCATATCGCCACCTGTTCGTTCCAACAGAGCCCGCAGCGTACGCCCCTCACGCGGTTAGCGGTAATGGCTTCGCCATTGCCAGAGCCACCGAGCACGATGCCCCGCTCGACCTCGCCCTGCGCCACTGCTAGGGCGACTGGTCGGATGAAATCCGGATAGTCGCAGGGCGCGTCCGAATTGGTCCCGCAGTCCCGCACCACATGGCCTTCTGCCAGCAGCATGGCCTTGATTTTTTCCTTGTAGGCAAAACCGGCGTGATCCGAGCCAATGGCGACGGTGAATATTTTCATGGAATGTAAATAAATGGAAGTGAACCGGGGGAGATTGCGGCTGTCGATATTTCGCCCACCCTGTTTATTCGGCAAACAAAATTCCCACCATGCGCCCCATCAAAGCAATCCTGGTTTTCGCCTGTCTCATCCTGCTCGCGGCTTGTGCCACGCCGGACTCGCGGATCGCCGACAACCGTACGGCGTTCGACAAATTCCCGGCGGAGACTCAGCAGAAAATCCGCACTGGACAGGTTGAGGTCGGTTTCACCCCGGAGATGGTGCTGATGTCTCTGGGCGAACCCGCCCGAAAGTTTACCCGCAAGACTGAAATGGGTGACACTGATGTTTGGAGCTACCACGACGACAGCCCCAAGTTTAGTTTTGGATTCGGGGTCGGGTCCGGTGGCCGTGGTTCTTCCGTGGGTGGAGGTGTTGGTGTATCGACCGGCGGTTATGATCCCGATGAAAAAATCCGGGTGGAATTTCGCGACGGGGTGGTAACGGCGGTGGACTTGCTCAGGAAAAAGTAGTCGCGACCGCTTCGTCGATCAGTCGCACGAATTCCTCGGGATGGGAAAAGTCGGGAAAAACCGCCGTCGGTTGGTGAAGCTGCAAATCAGCCACGCTGAATCCGCCGGTGGCAACACCGATGGTTTTTGCTCCGATGGCCTTGCCGCATTCGATGTCATGGGGAGTGTCGCCGATGACAAAAATGTTTTCCGGGGCAAACTCTGCGGAATGTTTTTCCCGAGCTCTGCGCACGGCATGTGGTCCCAGTTCGTTGCGCATCGCACTGTCGTCACCGAAGGCGCCAAAAGCGAAATAGTGCCAGACTTTGAAATGTTCGAGTTTGATACGGGCGCCCCGCTGAAGATTGCCAGTCAGCAGGCCCTGGCAGACCCCTGGGTGGTGTTTGAATTTCTCCAGCAATACAAGGATGCCGGGGAGCACCTGGCCGGGCCGGGCTTGAAGTTCCCCCAGCAGTGATTCCAGATAGGTCTCAAGATAGGCGTGGATGTTTTCCGGCGTAGCGTGCACCCCTTGTTGCTCCAGCACCTGCCGGGCAATCCATTGGTCGGTGCGACCCGAGACATCGAGCTTCGTGAAATCAGGTTCACGTCCATACATTTTATGAAACGCCTTCGCCAAGGCAAAAATGCCGGCCCGGCCGCTGACGATCAAGGTGCCGTCAATATCCCACAGGATGAGTTTTTTCACGTTGAGTTTGAAACCGACTGATCGCCGCACTTCCGGCAAGCCTGCAGTCGGTCATTGTTCTGAGTCCGTTTACTGCGGCGCCAAAAAAACTCCAAGGCCATTACGGCAGTTGGAGTCTGTTTCTGGCATGCGATGCGTCATCGGCATCGCATGTGGCTTGGGTGCGTTGACAGCCGCAGTGCGGCTGGGGGCAGCTTAGTCCTTGGATGCAGCGATCAGGAACGGAATAACCACGGCGGAGCGTACTGGTTTGCCGTCCTTTATGCCGGGCTTGAATTTCCATTTCGCCAGCGCGGCCATGTAGATTTTGCCGATTTCAGCATTGGAGGCGCGGACGAGCTTGAGGTCCGTCGGCGTGCCATCACGGCCGATCGTCATCTGGACAACCACCTTTGCTTCCACCAGGGTCAGGCTATAGGGCAGCTCAGGAGTCTTGGGATTGATGGGTTCCGGATTTTTTTCCAGTTCACCGGGGCCGTAAATAATATCTGCAGCCGGAAGCTGTGCGGTCAGTTCGAGGTTTTTGCCTTCCTCGATGTTGGCGGACAGTGTGACGGAATCATAAAACGCGAGTTTCAGTTCGTATTTGGCTTTGCCCGGAGCCTGACGCGTTGTAAGCGGGGTAACACCAAGCTTGACGCCGTCCTGCGTGACGGTGGCACCGGTGGGCGAGCTGGTGATTTTGACGGTGCCGCTCGGGAAGGTCCAAGCCGCGCGAGCGGTGGAATTGCGGGCGACTGTAACCGTTTCAGTGTGTGGAGCCCAACCTGGGCGGGAGAACGTCACTGTATAATCGCCTGGATCGAGATCATCCAAGGTGGCTGGAGTTTGGCCGGTTCGCTTGGATTCGCTGGTGACCGTGAAGGAATTCGCCGGCCGCAGTTCATAATTTGAACCGGAGGGTTCACTCGTAACTGAGACGGTGCCGACCAGGCTGGCGAGCGGAATTACCCCTGATTCAGTGGTGTTATTTTCCGTAACTTCGAGCTCGAGCTTTGTTTCCTCGTGGTGGGCAAGAGTGATCGTGACAGGATACTTGCCAATTTTAATATAGGTGAACGTCGCGGGCGAGGTCTTTGACGGCAGATCGCCGACAGTGACAGTGGCTCCGGACGGCTGAGTCGTAACAACCATCGTGCCACGGGCATTAGCCAGACGCGTGGCGGTTTGGTTGCGAGCCTCGGTCTCAGCCTGCTGGCGGGCTGCTTCCGCTTGGGCTAGTTTTTGACTGGTTTCCAGTTCGTATTTCTTGCGGGTTTCCGCTTCCTGACGCGCCTTTTGCTCAGCGAGACGGGCTTTTTCCGCCTCATCCTTGAGGCGCTGTTCGGTTTTCTGCTTTTCTGCAAGGCGGGCCTCTTCTTCTTTTTGCGACTGCATATAGAAGAATCCGCCTACCAGCCCGAGAATCAATACACCAACTCCGATAAAGAGGGGCATTTTGCTTCCGCTCTTCTTTTCCCCAGATGGCGGGGTCGTTTGGGCGACTGGTTTGGCAGAATACTGCAATGAAGAAGCGGGCGCGGCTTTCGCTGGTGTCGGCGCCGGCGCCGGTTTGGCTGCAGGAGCGGGAGTCGATTTGGTTTGGGCTGCTGGAGCTGCAGCCGGTTTGACTGGAGCGGCCGCGGGAGCGGCCTTCGGGACTACTGGAGCCGCGGCCGCGGGTTTCGCCGCAGCTGAGGCGGGGGCTGGGGTGGCGGGCTTGGCGGCAATGGGCACTGCCGTCGGCATAGGAGGATTGGTCGCTGGTCTCGTTGTGCGCGGTGCTCCTGCGGTGACGGGAGGAGTGGTGGCCGCTTTCGTCACAATCGGTTCCTTGACGGAGAGCCATTCTGCTTGCCAAGCGACCGCTACGGCTGATTCGAGCGTCTGTGAATTGATAAAATGGAGGAAATTGAACCAAGCGGGCGAAACACTGGAGGCAAGCGCAGGGCTGCCGAAAGTTACCCCGACAGCTGTGCTCCAGCCCTTGACATCCGGGATGTACGATTTGAGGCCGAGCACGGCGGCAAGCTGGATCTCCATCCAATATTGGAGGGCCGGCAGACCAGAGCAGCAAAGCGTGGCCGGTGCTGGGTGACCGGCGAGCAGCGGGGCCAGATCCGCTTTGAGCGCAGCGGCGAGTCGCGCGGCGATTTTCGGGCCTGAGTCGGTGAAATCGCAGTCCGGATTAAAAAAAAGTTTGGCCGCAGAACCGCGAAATTTAAGATTTAGTTCACTCTGTACCGCGTCCGCGATCTGGTCGAGGTTTAGCGTGATTCCCCGTGCCGCAACGACTCCGTCGTGGCCGATCAGCAACGCTTGCGAGCTCAATTCCCCGATTTCCAAAAGCAGGGTCGGGCTGGTGACAGAAGAGGTGAGCGCTCCGATTGTGGCGAGCGTGGCGTCGAGGCAGCGGGCTGGTTTAATTTTGCCCGTTTCGATCACAGCGCGTGCTTGTTGATACGCAGCGGCTGAACTGAGGGACATCACCCACGTGGTGCTGGAAGGCGACGTGCCGTCGGAAGCTTGCACGCCGGTGAACCAAGCTGGTTCACTTTTGGCAAAAAGAGGCAGCTGGGCGAACTGCTGCATCCCGGCGAGGCCGGCATACCGCTTCGCTTCCTCTGCACTGGCGAGGTGCAACTGGCGCGGCTTGGGTCGCAATGCGCATACTGCCTGCGTGCCCGCTGGAGCCAGCTGGGCCAGTGCATCGGTGTCACTGAGGGAAACTTCTTTTAGCTCCTCAATGTGCAGAGATGTTTCAGTGATGGCGCACCGGGCGAAGCGCAGCGAAAAATCAGTTTGTTCAAAAAAGAAGAGGGAATCGTTGAGCATAGGATGGCTGCTAATATTATCGAGTAACTAAGTGTGGTTAATACTCATATGGGAGACCCAGTGCCCAAGGATCAATAGTAAGATTGAGTTAAAGGCAATTTATTACGCGATTTTATCATGCCTGTGCTGGTTTTTGCCTATACATCTGTTATTGCTTGCCCACCTTTCCGATGCGAAAGGATCGATGCCCTCAAAAAAAATCCTTCTAGTAAAGAGACTGCCAGAGGAAACGCTCGCTAGTTTCGTAGCACTTGGCGAGACGGGCTTTTCCTGGCAATCATACCCCAACGTTGCTGATCTCGCGGCCACCCTCAAAAAAGAGGACTTCAGCCTGTTGTTTTTCGACCACCGAGGCGTGGCAGGTGAGCCCTTCGCGTTTATTGAATCGGTGCGGGACACCCAAAAGAAATTACCGCTTTTCCTGATTTGCGAAACACTCGAGATGGTGAGCGTGATTCAGGCGATTCGGCTGGGCGTGAAAGACTATTTTCAGCCGCCCCATGAGATCCCCGCCATCATTGAGCGCGTCCAGACCGTGTTAAAATCCGGCGGGCAGAACCCCGATGGCGTTCAATTGGACCAGTGGGGAGAGTTTGTGACTTTCATCACCGACGGATCGATCTCCAGCTCTGCCCGGCAGGGATCGAAAAAAATTGAAACGAAGAGCGCTGCTGCGTCCGGCGGCTCCACTCCCCAAGTCGACTATACCCGGCGCGAACAGGCGCTGGCGGCGGAGCGGAAGACCTTGGACGAAAAAAACCGGCAGGTGATCGCTGCCCAGGAAAAGCTCGAGGACGAATTGATGCTGCTCGTCCAATCCAAGGCGAAATTGGAAAAAGAGCAGGGTCTGAAATTAGAACAGGTCAAAATTGCGATGGCGGAGAATGCCGCGCAGCAAAAGAAATTAGCGGCGGAGCAGACCGCGTTTATTCAAGCCAAGGAAGCGTGGGAAAAAGCCCAGGCGCCGTGGGAAGCCGAGAAGGCGAAAACCGAGGCGGACTTTGTGCGGCGCGAGAAAGCCCTCGCACGACTGGATGCCGACACCCAAAAACTAGCGGAAGGTCAGAAGAAACAGGCGGCGGAACAGGAGAAAATTGAGACCGAGCAAAACCTGCTCGCGCAGTTGAAAGCGAAACAGGAGAAGGTGCGCATCGAAAACGAGGCGCGCTTTACCCAGCGCGAAAATGCGCTCGTGGACCGGGCCCTCGCCCTCGACGCCCAGCAAAAGGCGCAATCCACCGCGGAGGATCAATTTCTGGCCGAACAGGAGAAGCTCGATTCCGCGCAAGCTCTGGTCACGCAAGGCCGACAGGCCCTTGAGCAAGCCAAGGCGCAATGGGAGAAAACTCAGGCGGCGTGGCAGGCCGAAAAAGCGAAAACCGAGGCGGAGTTTGCGCGGCGTGAACAAGGACTGGCCAAGCTCGATGCAGAGACCAAAAAACTTGCGGACGGTCAAAAGAAGCTCGCGGCGGAAATGGAAAAAATCGAAACCGAGCAAAATATTGTCAAGCAGGCTCAGGGAAAACTGGAGAAGACCCGCGTAGAAAACGAAGCCAAACACACCCAGCGAGAGAACGAGCTGGGACAGAAGACGCAGGCGCTCGCGGTGAGGCAGAAGGCGCAGGAAGAGGCGAACAAACAGCTGCTCGTCGAGCAGGAGAAACTGGATTCCGCTCTACTCATGGCCACCCAGACGCAGGCGCGCATGGCGCAGGAGAGCAAAGCGTTTGCCCAAGCCAAGGCCGACTGGGAAAAAAACCAGGCTGCAGCGCAGCTGGAAAAAACCAAAGCCGAGGCTGCCCTTCAAAAGCGGACGAAGGAACTGTCCGACCGCGAGGAGCAGATTGTGCAGAAAGAAAAAAGTTTCGCTCCGCTCAAGGCCCAGCTGGATGTCGAGCAGGAGAAGGTCGAGACAGAGCAAATGGTGATCAAGCAAAGTTCGGCCAAGCTCGCCGCCGAGCGCGCGGAACTCGCCGCCGAACGGGCCAAGCAGCAAAAAATTCAAAAGGAGCTGGAGGAACAGGAGGCATCCGTGCAGGACACCGAGGTGAAGACGCGGGCCCAGATGGCGCAGATCAAAAAGGCGCAGGCCCAGTTGACGGCCGAGCAGGCGGCGCTGGCCGCGGACAAGGCAACCTTGGATCAGGAGACTGCTTCCCTGGCGGAACGACTCCGTCAGTTCGAAACCCGTCAGGCTCAATTCAAAGAGCAGATGAAACAGATGTTGTCAGGAGGCTGACCCGGTCTTTCCGCGTCCCCGTCTGGTTCACCAGGGATCGGAGGAATCTTCACTAATAAAAACGCGCCTTGATCGGCGCGTTTTTATTTTTTGCGGCGAGTGTTTCAAAGCGCGTGGATGGCGCTTTTGTTCACCGCCAAGCCGGCTTCCTTGAGGGCTTCGCTCATCGTCGGATGAGCGTGGATGGTGCGGCCAAGATCCTCGGCACTGCCGCCGTATTCCATGTGGGTCACGATCTCGCTGATGAGTTCGCCGGCGTTGGCGCCGAGAATTTGTGCTCCCAGGATTTTGTCGGTCTTCGCGTCGGCGATGATTTTCACGTAACCATCCGTGGCATCCGCCGCAATGGCGCGGCCGTTGGCGGCGAAATTAAATTTGCCGATATTCACCGCGAGGCCCTTTGCCTTCGCGATGTCTTCACCGAGGCCGATGCTGGCGACTTCGGGATGCGTGTACACGATGGCGGGCACGAGGTCCCAATTGATCTGGCCGTGCTTGCCAGCGATCCATTCGGCCACGGCGGCGCCATCTTCCTCGGCTTTGTGCGCCAGCATCGGACCGGCGACAACGTCGCCGATGGCCCAAATGTTCGGCGTGCTGGTGCGCAGCTGAGCGTCCACCTTCACGCGTTTTTTCTCATCGAGCTGCACGCCGGCGTTTTCAAGGCCAAGGGAATCCGTGTACGGTCGGCGGCCGACGGCGACGAGGATTTTGTCGGCCGGGAAAGAAATTTTTTCGGCACCACGTTCGGCGGTGAGCATGCCGTTGGCGAAACCCGTCACCTTGGCGCCGACTTCAATTTTGAGTCCCTGTTTTTGCAGGATGCGCGTAAAATTTCGAACGATGTCATCGTCGTAGGTGGCGATGATCTTGGGCAGGAATTCGACGACCGTGACATCCGAGCCCAGACGCGACCACACGGAACCGAGTTCGAGTCCGATGGCGCCACCGCCAACCACGACCAGTTTTTTCGGGACGGAATCGAAGGCGATGGCCTGGTCACTGGAGACGACGGTTTGGCCGTCGAATTTCATGAATGGCAATTCGACGGGAGCCGAGCCGGTGGCAATGACGATGGCTTTCGCGGTCACCTGCGTGGTTTCTTTTTCGCCTTTGACCGAGAGGGTGGTGGCGGAGGTGAAAGAGGCTTCGCCCGTGATCACAGTGACTTTGCGCGCCTTGGCCAGCAGGGCCAGGCCGCCCACGTTTTTCGCCACGACCTCGTCTTTGCGTTTCAAGAAGGTGGGGAGATCGATCTCGATCGAGCCCAGTTTTATCCCGTGTGCAGCGGCGTGGGATTTCGCGAATGCGAAATGTTCCGAAGAGTGGAGCAGCGCTTTGCTCGGAATGCAGCCGACGTTCAGGCAGGTGCCGCCGAGGGTGGAGCGTTTTTCGACGAGTGCGACTTTGAGGCCGAGTTGCGCGGCGCGGAACGCGCACACGTAACCGCCGGGGCCGGCGCCGATGATGATGAGATCAAATTCCGAGGACATGATGGAAAGGAGTGAGTAGTGGGTCGCGAGTTGTGAGTAAAAAAGGCGGGTGGGTGTGGGATTGGGTCGCTCCCTGCCCGCTACTCTCTACTTCAAAATCAGGCTCCGATGAGCAGACGCGCGGGATCCTCGATGGCTTGTTTCACTTTCACGAGAAACGTGACGGCTTGTTTGCCGTCGACGATGCGGTGATCGTAGCTGAGGGCGAGGTACATCATTGGCCGGATGACCACCTGCCCGTTGAGCGCGATGGGCCGGTCATTGATTGCGTGCAGGCCGAGAATGGCGCTCTGGGGGGCGTTCAAAATAGGAGTGGAAAGCATCGAGCCGAAAATGCCGCCGTTCGTGATGGTGAACACTCCGCCCTCCAAATCAGTGAGGGTGATTTTGCCTTCGCGCGCTTTTTTTGCGGCTTCTCCAATGGCTTTTTCGACCTCAGCCATGCCGAGTTGGTCGCAGTCCCGAATTACCGGGACCATGAGGCCTTTGTCGGTCGAAACGGCCATGCTGATGTCGTAGTAATGATTCTGGACCGCCGTATCGCCGTCGATGCGGGCGTTGACTGCGGGCACTTCCTTGAGGGCGTGGACGACCGCCTTCGTGAAGAAGGACATGAAGCCGAGTTTCACGCCGTGCTTTTTCACGAAGTCATCCTGATATTTGGCCCGCAGCGCCATGACGGCGGACATGTCCACTTCATTGAAAGTGGTGAGCATCGCGGCTTCGTGTTGCGCGGAGACGAGTCGGGTGGCGATGGTCTGCCGGAGTTTGGTCATCTTGGTCCGGGTCTGGCGTTCGCCAGTGGCGGTCGGGATGGAAACGGGTTTCGCGGGTGGGGGCGCGGTAACGACAGGTGCTGGAGCGGCGGGTGCGACGGGCGCCTCTGCGGCGGCGAGCATGTCGCCCTTGGTCACGCGACCGGCTTTGCCGGACCCATCAATGGAGGCTGGATTGATTCCGGTATCAGCTGCCAGGCGGCGGACGGCGGGCGATTGGGTGTCGCTCTTGGAGGTGGCCGTCGGAAGCGGTGCGGCGGCGACCGGCGGGGTCGTGACAGCCGTGGCGCTTTCATCGATCGAGGCGACGATTTGGCCGATTTTCACTTCAGTGCCGGCGGCGACTTTAAAAGAGATTTTGCCGGCGATTTCCGCGGTGCCCTCGGAAGTGATCTTGTCAGTCTCCAGTTCGAAGAGCGCCTGGTCTTTCTTGACCAGTTCGCCGTCTTTAACGTGCCACTTGGCGAGCACGCCGGAGGTGATGGATTCGCCCATCGAGGGAATTTTAACGTCAATAGCCATGGAGGAAAATAAGCGGGGTTAAACAGTGAAAGCTTTTTGGAGGAAGGTGGCGAGCTGGGTGCGGTGCAGAGCGAGCAGTCCGACAGCGGGCGAGGCGGCGGCATCGCGACCGGAGTAAACGGCCCGGCGGCCGAATATTTCCTCCAGCTGCGGCGCGATAAAAGTCCACGCACCCATGTTCTGCGGTTCTTCCTGGCACCAGATGAGACGGGCGTCGCGACCATAGGAGTCGGCGATGGCGGCGAGGCGATCCCGGTGCAGAGGGTAGAGTTGTTCGACGCGAACAATGGCGGTGTGGTCGACCTTGTGTTTGTCGCGGTAGTCGCAGAGGTCGTAGTAAACCTTGCCCGAGCAAAGGATGATTCTTTCGACCACGTTCGAGTCGACCGGGTCGTCGATAATTTCCTGAAACCCACCCTTCGTGAAATCCTCCACCCGGGACACGGCGGCGGGGTGGCGCAGCAGCGACTTGGGCGACATGATGATGAGGGGTTTTTTGAAGTCGCGTTTCATCTGGCGGCGCAGGGCATGAAACAGTTGGGCCGGGGTGGTGAGATTAGCGACCTGGATATTGTTCTCCGCGCAGGACTGCAGAAACCGCTCGAGCCGGGCGGAGGAATGTTCGGGGCCCTGGCCTTCGTACCCGTGGGGCAGCAACAGGGTGATGCCGGTGTTGCGCTGCCATTTGGATTCGCTACTGACGATGAACTGATCGAGGACGACTTGGGCGCCGTTGGCGAAATCGCCGAACTGCGCTTCCCAGATGCAGAGCATCTGAGGGTAATCCATCGAGTAGCCGTAATCAAAACCGAGGACCGCGGCTTCCGAGAGCAGTGAATTGTAGACGCAGAATTTCGCCTGCTCGCCGGAGATTTGGTTCAGCGGAGTATATTTGGCGCCATTCTCGGTGTCGTTGAACACGGAGTGCCGATGCGTGAAAGTGCCGCGTTCGGAATCCTGCCCGCTCAGCCGGACGGGAGTGCCGTCTAGCAAGAGCGTGCCGAATGCGAGGGCTTCGCCCATGCCCCAGTCGTAAGGTCCGCCGTTTTTGTGGGCTTCCGCCCGGCCGTCGATGAAGCGTTTGATTTTGGGGTGCAGTTTGAAATTTTCCGGCACCGTGGTGAGAGCCTGCACCACTTGGTCGATGGTCGCGGCACTGACCGCGGTCTCGACCGGATTGTGATTGAAGCTCCGCTGGAAAACGGCGGTCGAGCCCTTGAAGGCATCGGTCGTCAAGCCCTCGGTGGTGGCCTTGCGCTTTTCCGCCTTAACGGCTTCGCGGGTTTTGGCTTTAACCAGATTATCGTCCAGTGAGGCGGAGTATTCGGCGCGGATGGCGTCGGCTTCGGCGGTGGTGAGGAAGCCGTTGGCGACGAGTTGCCCGGTATAAATCGCGGAGACGAGCTCGTGGGTATTGATTTTTTTGTAGAGGGTGGGCTGCGTGAAGGAGGGCTCGTCGGTTTCGTTGTGCCCATGCTTGCGGTAGCAATACATATCGATGAACACGTCGCGCTTGAACTGCACGCGGAAGTCCACGGCGAGTTGCGCGACCATGCAAACCGCCTCGGGATCGTCGCCATTCACATGGAAGATCGGGGCCTCGATCATTTTCGCGATGTCGGTGCAATAGCGGGTCGAGCGGCTGTCGGCTGGATCGGTGGTGAAGCCCACCTGATTGTTGATGACGAAGTGCAGCGTGCCGCCCGTGCGGTAGCCGGGGAGCTGGGAGAATTGCAGCATTTCCGCCACGATACCCTGGCCGGCCACGGCCGCGTCGCCGTGGATCAGCAGTGGCATCACCTTGCGTCGCTCCTTTGCGTCGCCCCGGATGCGCTGGCGCGCGCGTACTTTGCCTTCCACGACGGGACCGACGATTTCCAAGTGGGAAGGATTGGCGGCGAGGCGGATTTCAACCTGATGACCGGAAGTCGTGGTGAGAATGGATTCGTAACCGAGGTGATATTTGACGTCGCCGTCGCCCGCGACGGAATCGGGAATATAGTTTTCGGAAAACTGTTCGAAGAGTTGGTCGAACGATTTGCGCATCACGCTGCAAAGGACATTGAGGCGGCCGCGGTGCGCCATGCCGAGGTTAATTTCCTCGATGCCGGAAGCGGGGCAGTGATC
>JANYDX010000293.1 GCA_025363395.1 Verrucomicrobiota bacterium | reverse complement strand
CCGCCGCGCGGGCCGCGCAGGGTTTTGTGCGTGGTGGTCGTGACAAAATCGGCGTGCGGGAAAGGCGACGGATGATGGCCCGAAGCGACAAGCCCCGCGATGTGCGCGATGTCGGCGAAGAGCAGCGCGCCGACCGAGCGGGCGATCTCGCCCATGCGGGCGAAGTCGATGATGCGCGAGTAGGCGGAGGCGCCGACCGTGATCATCTTGGGTTTCTCACGGGTCGCGACGGCGGCGAGTTCGTCGTAGTCGATCAGACCGTTGTCCTCGCGGACGCCGTACTGGCAGAAGGAATAAAGTTTGCCGGAAAAATTCGCGGGGTTGCCGTGCGTGAGGTGTCCGCCGTGGCTGAGATTCATGCCGAGGATCCTGTCACCCGGTTGGAGGACGGAGGTGTAGACCGCGAAATTGGCCTGTGAGCCGGAGTGCGGCTGGACATTGGCGTGTTCGGCGTTGAAGAGTTTTTTCGCGCGCTCGATGGCGAGGACCTCGACCTTGTCCACCTGTTCGCAGCCGCCGTACCAGCGCTTGGCCGGGTAACCCTCGGCGTACTTGTTGGTCAGCACGCTGCCCTGTGCCTCCATGACGGCCGGGTAGGTGAAATTTTCCGAAGCGATCAGCTCGATGTGGCTCTGCTGGCGGGCGAATTCGCCGGTGATGGCGGCGTACACTTCGGGATCGAGCTGGGCGAGGGGAGTGGCGTTCAGTGACATTGCAGAGTAGGGAGGAGGATTGCGGAATGAAAACTTGCGTCAAAGCAGCCCGGTAATCCGCAATCCGCAATCCGAAATCCACACCAAGTGTGTCACACTCTGGCGGG
Organism: Verrucomicrobiota bacterium; assembly: GCA_025363395.1. Lineage (GTDB taxonomy): Bacteria > Verrucomicrobiota > Verrucomicrobiia > Opitutales > Opitutaceae > Lacunisphaera. The sequence continues at coordinate 1,193 of JANYDX010000293.1, read as the reverse complement.
GAGGTTTTTAGAAAACCCGATAATCCCGGCGCGGATCGAAACCAGGTGGCTCGGAGGCGGGTTTCAGGACGCAGCGCGATGTGATCAATGAATGCCACTTTGATCTTTCGGTCCCTCGCGATGATGCTACCACTATCTGGCCAAATGCCGGACGAAATTCCCGATCCTGACGCACCGCGGGACATCTTTGAACTCTATCCCCGCAGCCTGGGTTTCCTTGGACTAATCCCCAGCTGGCTCCTTGTTTATTTCATGATTCTGACGCCGTGGGAACTGGCGAAGACGCACTCCACGACGGTGGTTTATTCCTTTACCGGGATTGCCGTGGCCGTGGCGGTGGGCCTCTGGTCATTGGTGCTGCTCATTGCCGGAGTCCATGGCAGCCGGTTGGTGGCCGACCTCGCTCCGGCCCGCTTTGGGTGGAAGCAGACGGTGCTTATCTTTGGCTGGGCGACGCTGTCTTTTTTCGTCACCGTGCTGCTTCAGCAACATTTCAAGACTCACGGCTACCCCTCGTAAGCGGGAAGCCATTCAGATGAGGGGTGCGGCGGATTATTTGCCGGCTGGTTTTGCCGCGAGACTTTTGAGAAATTCAACCAAGCTCGGGATGGCTTCGACCATTTCGTCGCGGGCGGCTTCGTAGGCTTTGAGTGGACCGCCGTAAGGGTCGCCGATTTCGTGCTCGGCGGGCGGCGCCAGAAACTCCCGGAAAAGGTGAAGGCATTTGGGCGCCGGCAGCGCTTTTAACTGGATGATGGATCGGTGCGATTCGGTCATGCCGAAGACGGCAATGGCGTGGTCGAGCATTTCCTGCGTCAGCGAGCGACTGCGGTGGCTGCTGATATCGATGCCGGTTTTTTTGAGTGCGATGACGGCATTTTCCGACACGGGCTCGCCGTCGCGGGTGGCGACACCGGCGGAGAAAACCTTGAGCGATTTGAGCGGGCCGGGCTGGCCCGCGAGCGCATGCCTGAGCAAGCCCTCGGCCATGGGACTGCGGCAAATGTTACCAGTGCAGACGACGAGGATGTGGCCGGGCTCAGGCATGTTGGGGCGTGAAAATGACGGGAAAGCGCATGGCGTCAACTTTTCGGGAGGAGCCAGGGTTTCCCAGGATGGCGCTTCCGGCTATCGGGCTCACTTGCGCGACCGGAGCGCCTGCAGGGCTTGATACAGGTTCAAGGCGCGCTGCA
>JANYDX010000280.1 GCA_025363395.1 Verrucomicrobiota bacterium | reverse complement strand
CACGTCGCCGGGCCGATGGCACTCCATCAAACAAAAGCCGGGCCGCGCCCGCCCTGCCGGAGCGATGACACACACCAATGTTGCCTCCCAAGTCGGACGGAGTAATTTTTCAAACCTTCGCATGTCAATTTTCCGACCCATCCCCCTTGGTCAGCGCATTCCGGGCAGCCCGCACTCCGTCGCGTGTAGCCTGCCGACCTTGCGTGACATCATTGGGTACGAGGAAGGCCAGCCTGAGACCACCCGCCATATCAGCTCGGGTTATCCCCGTTTTGTCGTGCATTCCCATGCGCGGCAATTGTGCGCGCAACTGGGCATCCGGCCCGAACTCGCCGGCCGGTCACTCTGGCTCGTCAGTTCCGCCAAGATGGCCACGGCCCTGGCAGATCACCTCGGCCGGGACCAACTGGCCGGAGCCGTTCCCTTTTGCGTCGATGGAATCGATGGCGTCGCCCACCGCGATACGCCGGAACTAAACGCACGCGGCAAGGTTTTCCTCCAGCATCTCGGCGGCTTTCTTTCCTCCCGCGCTGCGGAGGATCATCTTGTGCGCCTGGGCGTACTCGCGGGTGCCGTCCCCGAAAAGCTTTTCCTCGGCGACAGCACGGCCGAGGTAAAACGCGTCTTAAGCCAGGTGTATGCGGCCGCCCCCGACCGGGATATTCTGCTAGCCCCGAGTGGCATGAACGCGCTCTACGCCGCCTTCCGCGCCATCAATGCATTGCAGGCCCCTCGCGGACGCACTGTGTGGATTCAACTCGGCTGGCTCTACCTCGATTCCATCGCGCTCCTGAAAAAATTCACCGCGACGCCCGCGACCGATTATGTCCGGCTCGGTGATGTCACCGATTTTGCCGCGATTGAGCGGGTGTTCGCCGCCCAAGGCGCACGCATCGCCGGTCTGATCATCGAAGCGCCGACCAATCCTCTGATCCAGACGCCGGATGTCGCCGCAGTGGCCGCGCTCGCCCGGCGCCATGGCGCCCGTCTCATTCTCGATCCCGCGATCAGCTCCCCCTTCAACGTCGACTTGCTGCCCCATGCCGACGTGGTCACCCAGAGCCTCACCAAATACACCGCCCACGAGGGGGATGTCATCGCCGGCGCCGTGGTGATCAACCCCGCGAGTCCGGACGCCGATGAACTTCGCCGCCTCGTGAGCGAGTGGCTGGAGCCCGTGCATGGCCGCGACCTCAGCCGCCTCGCCGCGCAAATCGGGGCGACGCCCGGAGTCGTGGCGCAAATCAACGCCAACACCCGCCGGGTCGCGGCTTTTCTCGAGACGCATCCCGCGGTCAAACAAGTCTGGTGGTCGTTGCAGCCGGGCACCCGCGAAAATTATCTCAAGCTGGCCCGCACCCCCGATTCGGTCGGCAGCATGATTTCCTTCACCCTGCACGGTCCGATGGAAAAATTCTACGACCGCGTACGCCTGCCGAAGGGGCCGAGTTTCGGCATGACGACGACCCTGATTTCGCCGTTCATTTATCTTGCGCACTACGACTTGGTGACAAGCCCGGCGGGTCGCGAGGAACTCGCCGCCCATGGCCTCTCGCCCGATTTGTTGCGCCTCTCCGTCGGCACCGAACCGGTGGAAGATATCATCGCCACCCTGGCCGAAGCACTGGGTTGATGCGCTTTGGGCCTGATAACCCGAAGCCCGCCTCAGGCGGGTAAACTTGCTCCGGCTGGGTCGGAATGCAGGAGCCTGCTTGCAGGCGATTCCGCGTTTGGTCCGTTGGGGGCGTTCTGAATCGCCTGCGAGCAGGCTCCTACAAAAACGAAAGAAAGCAAAGCCATGCCGGGTTTGATATATGCCCCGGCGCGTGCTGCGGGAATCTTCACTCTCTGTCAAGGTAGGCAGCGGATTGCGTTCACGGCCGGATCTGCACCCACAGACCCTTGGCGCCGTTGCGGTCATCCGGATCAACGCGAAGTCTGACGTGGCCCACGGCGTCGGCGACCGAGAACGCCTGGATTTCATAGCTGCCCTCCGGGACAATCATGTATCGCCGGCGGATGGGACCAACGGTCATTTCATAATGAGCCGCGGCCGAGTCCGCGGAAATCACGACATCCCGGGTGAAGAAGTTCTCCGCAGAGATCCGCATTTGCTTCGCTCCGGCCGGCGCGGACCATTCCTGCCCCAAGCCTTTGCCGTAGGCGATGGCCTTGTCGCCCTTTTCGCCGCAGCCGGCAAAAAATCCTGCGAGAAGAACGACGAGGAAAAACTGCGTGCGAGGTCTCATGTCGGAACAGTTTAAAGACAAAAATCCGCGAAGGGGGAATACTCCTCTGTGTTCTAAATCCAGTGGGCGGCTAAAAAAGTCGGGCGCTTTATCCTTATTGTATTTCGCAAGACCCAGTAAAGCGCCGGCACGATGAACGCCTGCCTCACAAACTCGGCGGACTAATTCTGCTGGCCAGCAGAACGCCCCGGCCACCAGCAGTGCTTACTCGTTGGCGGCATCCTCGGCCCTCGACGGCGACATACTCAGCCGGTCAACGAGGCTGCAATGCGCCGTTGCCTTCGTCGAGGTAGCGCACGCCGTTGACCTCGCTGACTTGAAGGTATTGCTCCCACACGCCGGTAGCCACCGCAGCACGAGCACTGAGGCGTTTCAAATCATAGCTTCTCAACGACAGCGCGTCCGGGAGCACGAGTGCTTCGCCCAACACCCGCCCGTCCATTTTCCCGGCTTCAGCGTGGAAACCGAGAAGCCAAAGCAGCGTCGGCGCCAGGTCGGTGCTGGCGGAGGGCAGTGTGTCCGTCACGCCGGAACGAAAATCCGGACCGGCTGCAACCAGCGTGTTGTGCATATCGTAGGGACTAAGACTCGCATGATTGCCGACCTTGGGCGAGGTGGCCGCCAGATCGGAATCCTGGAGACCGGGTGCGCCGGTGGAGCTGAGCCCGCGCGTCCAGCGCAGCGACACGATCAGATCCGGCGCTTGCGGTGAATCAATGTGAGCCTCGGCGAGCGGAAACGTGCCCTCGAGTGCTTCGCGGGAAAAAATCACGCCGGTCCAGTCCTGCGTTTGAAGATAAGCCGCCAGCCGGCGGCACACCCCGGCATCATGGTCTCCGACGTACAGCAAGGTCCCGCCGCCATTGCTGACGGCGAGCACTTCCCCGGCTTTCAGTCCGCCGAGCGCAGCCCGTTTTGCGTCAAAGCCCGCCTTGGACAATTCAACCGCCACATCCACTTTGCGCCCGATCGTGGAAAATCCGTGATCGGAAACGACCAGCACATCGGTGGAGTCGCGCAATCCGCGCCGTTCCAGCTCAGCGAGCACCCGGCCAAGATTGTTATCAGCACTCCTGATGGCCGCGAGCGATGCCGCGGAGCCCGGTCCCGTGACATGCTGCGTGGAATCAGGCTCGGCCAGCCAGAGCAAAGAATACGCCGGGACTTCCTTTTGCCACAATACCTCCAGCAACGCCCGCGTGGTCCACACGTCGCGCGCGGACTTGTCATCGTTGACCCCGTTGACCGGCCAGCTGCCCACCGTGGCCGCCAGTGAATCGCTCACGGCCTTGATGCCGGCCTTGCCCTCAAACACGACCGGGGATGACGCGGCCGCACCGGTGCGCTCGCCCCGGTCGTGCAGGAGCGCAACTTGTTTTGAACCGGCAATCGCAGTGGCCACGCCGTGCGCGTGCAGGATTTCAGCCAGCGTGGCCGCGCCGAGGTAATGGCCGCCCGTCACGGCGTCGCCCCGGCGGATCGTCTCGGGATTCTGAGTCTCGACAAATTTCTGGGCATCGATCGCCGGCCGAAAGTCGTTGTTGGATATAATCAGGCTGTGCGCCGGATAAGCACCGGTGGCGATCGCCGTGCCGTTAACCTCCGTGGAGCTAAGGAAAACGGGATGGTGATGGGCAAAGAAAACCCCGCGCTGCGCGAGCTGCCAGAGATTCGGCGTGGTCTCGGCGCTCACAAAATCCGGGCGCATGCCATCGAAAACCACGACAACCAGGTGCCGGGCGGGCGCGACGTCAGCCAACGCCAGGCGGGTGAGGCCCGCAAACAGCACAATCAAGCCGGTGGAATAAAATTTCATGGATGAAGATAAAATAAAACCCTCCGGAGTTTCGCCCCAGAGGATTTTTAAATCATGGCCGAAGTTGCGGGGAAATCAAAATTCCGCTGAGAGAGTCAGAAAGTAATTCCGCACGGGCAGGACGTTGAAGACATCTTTCGTGTAGAAATTTGCCGGGTTGGGATCGATGCCGTCCAGCACTTGCACCTTCTGGTTGAAAATATTGCTGACCTGGAAGCGCAATTTGACGGTGTGGACAAAGCTGTGATCAATCTTGAAACCGTAGCCGACGGACAAATCGCCCAGCCAATAGCTGGAACTGTCGGCGGAACGCGCGGCCCCGCCGCCGGCGACGTCGGGATTGGTGATGGCGTCATAGACTTTCCAGCTGCCGACGTATTTCTCGGTTAATGAACCGAAGAAGCCCGCGTTGTTGTACACGAGGCCAAACGCGGCGGTGCTCTTGGGCACCGTGGGCACGTCCAGCTTGGAGCCCTTGAACTTGGCGTCGTTAACCGAGCCGTTGCCATAAAGGCTCAGGCCGCCGCCCAGAAAATACGTCGCTTCAATTTCTGCTCCGCTGTAGTGCGCGCCGCCGGCCACGCCAATGTAGGCCGGGTCGCCCGAGGAGTTCGTCGGGCCCTTGTAAGCGTAGTTCTTGAAATCGATATAGTAGACGTCGGCAGCCGCGTTGAAACGCTCGTGCTTGTAGACGGTGCCCAACTGGTAATTCCAGGATTGCTGCGGCTTGATGGTGTTGGCCGCGGGATCATCGACGTAGAACTGGTTGAGGTTCGGCGCGAGCAGTCCTTGCGCAATCTGCGCGTAGGCGGACCAGTTCGGATCCACGCGGTAATTAGCCGAGAGATAAGGCAGCACCTTGGTGTCGGTGTGCGAAAACATGAGCGGCTTGCGCGCCTTGGTCTGGTTCACACTGGCATCGATCTCACGGGTGAAACGGTAATATTTTACCCCGGGATTCACGACGAGCGCGCTGGTCGCACGCCATTCGTATTCGGCGAACAGCTGCAATGTTTTCGGCCGCTCGGTCATATTATAGCTGTAGTTATAATTCGGTGCGCCCAGTGCGGTGGTGGGATTGGCGCCGACCCCGGCGAACTGGTTGGTGGCCGGGTTCAGGTCAATGGCCGTGGCGCCGGTCTGGGTGTAGTTCAGGCCGTAAAGATAACGCGGGTTGCGGCTGTAGTCGACCCATGCGCCGGTCTTGAACGTGCCGAACTCGTCCTGTTTCGACACCAGCAGATAATCGCCCCAATTCCGGTATTGGTTGACCTTGAAGGAGCCGATGAAATTGACGACTCCCGCCACGGTTTTCGTCTTTGGTTTTTCGCGGCTCTCGTTGTTGTAATAATAAGTGTAGACCTTGTTGCTGACCTCCCAGCCGCCGCCCAGTTTGGTTTCAAAACCGAGGTACTCGAAGTCAGCCTGCTTGTCCTGATAGTTGTAGCCGGTGAAATCGGCGGCCGCAGGATTGGAGCCAAGCCCATAGTCGCGGCCGAGCGTATCGATCTGCTGCTGGGTGACCGTGCCGGGGTTGCTGAAATGGATTTTGTTGTAGCTGCTGAGGAAAGTGACGGTCGTATTCCCGCCAACGGGCTGCAGGTATTTGAGAAAGTACGTGTCCCGCTTCATGTCGGAGTTGGAGCGGTAACCGTCCGTAGTCATGCGCTGGTAACTGGCGATGACCGAGGCGCCGTTGAGCGCGGGGAGCAGGCCGGTATTGAATTCGAAGTGGCCCAGCCGCGTATTCCAACTGCCGGCGCTCAGGGTCGGCACAAAGGACAGCTCCGTGCGCGGATCCTTGGAGAACATCGCCAGCGTCCCGCCAAAGGTGGCCTGACCGATGCTGCTGGCGGTGCCGGGACCGCGCTCAATCTCGATCTTGCCAATCAGTTTCGCGGGAAAATAGCTCGTGGTGTGGTGGGAGAAATCGTTCTGATCGCCAAAGGGAATGCCATCGAAGGTGACGTTGTAGGAATTGTCATCAAAGCCGCGCATCGTCAGGTGTTTTGATTCGCTGAGGCCGGGGCCATTCGTCTCCACATTGGACACGCTGGGCGAGATGTTGGCGATGGTCGCAAAGTCTGCGGTGGGGGCGACGTTGTTGTTGATGTAGTCGATGCCAATGACGGAAACCGGCTGGATCGTGTCCAGTTTGCCATCCGTCGGCGCCTGGGTGAGCGCGCTGATCCGCTTGGCGCCGACCTCAATGTCCTCGAGACGAAGCGTCCCCTCAGACACCTCAGCAGCCTTGGCCGCCTGGGCGGACACCTGGCACATGAATAATGCAGCCAGCGCAAAGACGCCGGCTGCGGGAAAGAGAACTGCGTGGTATTTCACGCCCCCAATCGCAGCGGACAGATTTCTTCCGGCAAGTGAGGAAGGGGCACTTTTGTGTCAGCGGTGTTAAAGCTGGGTTACGGAAATGTGTCGCCGCCATTTCGCATCGGAAAATCTTTCCGTCCATCCCTCAACCACTCACGGCGCCGTACGCACGATGACGGTATACTTATGCGCCAGCGTGTTGGCGGCGGTGAAACGAACGGCCTCGGTCGCCCCGTCGTCCAGCGCGAGGTTTTGCCACTGGGTCTCATCGCCGGCGGTGAAGCCGTTCACATCCTTGAAAATGCATCGCACCTGCACCCGAACAATGCTGGGCGTGCGATTCTTCACATTGGCGACGACTTCGAGCCGCCCCTCCAAGGTGAGATTTTCCTGCAAACCGGTGCAGGTGATCGCGGACTGCACGGCCTGGTCCAGCAGCGCAAATTTCTCCGTGCCTTCGATGGAATATTTGGTGGTTTCCTGCGGCAAAAAAGAGGCAGGGCGGGTGTGGCATCCGGCCAGCGACAGGAGGCTGAAGGCAGTGGCCAGAAAGGCGGCGGAGATTTTCATGGGGTAAAGCGAACAGGGATTGGACACCATCGCCGCGGGAAGTTCGCGCTTCTTCGCAGCTTTTGGCGCGATTCCGCGTCATTTGCTCATCGGCAACGGCTCAGCCAGCAGAGCGGCCGGCGAACGGGCCTTCTTGGCGCCAAACCAGTGGGTAAAACGATCGAGGTAGATGTAGATCACCGGCGTGATATAGAGCGTGAGCAGCTGCGAAACCATGAGCCCGCCCACGACCGCCAGTCCGAGCGGCCGGCGCGAGTCCGCCCCCGCGCCCAGACCCAGGGCGATTGGAATCGCTCCGGCGAGCGCGGCAAACGTTGTCATCATGATTGGCCGGAAACGCACGAGGCACGCCTCGACGATCGCCTGCTCCGCATTGAAGGCGGCGCCCTGCTCCTGTTCACGCGCCAAGGCGAAGTCGATCATCATGATCGCATTTTTCTTCACGATGCCGATCAGCAGGATCACCCCGACGTAACCCATGATGTTGAGTTCCTCATGGAAGGCCCACAGGGTGACGAGCGCGCCGAAACTCGCCGCCGGCAGACCCGACAGAATCGTCAGCGGGTGAACGAAGTCCTCATAGAGAATGCCGAGGACAATGTAGATGACGATGACCGCCATCGCAATCAAGAGCCCCATGCCCTTGAGCGACGAGGCGAACGCCTGGGCCGAACCGACAAAGCTGTAACTGACCGTGACCGGCAATTCCTTCCGTGCCAGCTCCTCGATGGCAACGGTCGCGTCGCCGAGCGAAACCCCCGACTTCAGATTGAATGATATCGTGACCGCCGGCAGCTGCCCGAGGTGCGTGACTGTGAGCGGACCCACACTGCGCCGCAACGAGGCGACCGTATCGAGCGAGACAAGTTTCCCGCTTTTGCTGCGCAAATAAATTAGCGAGAGATTCGACACATCCCGCTGAAATTCGGGCGCCACTTCCATGATGACGTAATACTGGTTGGTCGGCGTGTAGATGGTGGAAACCTGGCGTGAGCCATAGGCATTGTAGAGCGACTCCTCGATTTGCTGCGGCGTGATACCCAGCGTGGCCGCCCGATCACGATCAATATCGACCCGCAACTGCGGACTGGTGATCTGCAGGTCGGAGTTCACATCCACGAGTTGCGGCAGCGCGCGGAATTTGGTCTCCATGGCACCCGCCACGGAGTAAAGCTCCGTCAGATCGCTCCCGGTGAGCGAGAATTGATAAAGCGCCTTGGTGAGCTGGCCTCCGATCCGGATGGCCGGCGGGATTTGTGGATACGCCCGCAAGCCGGGAATGACTGAAAGTTTCTGGCGGAGGTCACCCATGATCTGGTTGATCGCCGGCCGCTCGCCGCGCGGTTTCAAGCGCATGAAAATCCGTCCCTGATTGGGCGTTGAATTCACCGCGCCGCTCGCGCCCATTGCCGACATGAGCGCATCAACGTAGGGCTGTTGGGCGACAATCGCCGCCGCGGCCTTCTGGTGGCGGACCATTTCCTCGAATGAAATGTCCTGGGCCGCCTCGGTGAACACCAGTAGGATGCCTGTGTCATCAGTCGGGATGAAACCCTGCGGCAGCACCTTCACGAGCCCCACGGTCAGCACGGCCATCAATCCCGCCACCATGAGCACCGCCACCCGGTGGCGCAGGCTCGCATGCAGGGTCCGCTCATAAAATCCGCGCGTCGACTCAAACACCCCCTCGCTCCACCGGTAAAACCAACCGTGCTGCGCCGGTTTGCCCGGGACCGGGACGGCGTGCGGTTTCAGGAAGCGGCTGCACAACATCGGGGTGAGGGTCAGCGAAACCACGCCAGAAACCAGAATCGCCGACGTGATCGTGACCGCAAATTCGTGGAGCAAACGTCCGAGAATTCCGCCCATGAACATGAGCGGAATAAACACCGCCACGAGCGAAAGGGTCATCGACATGATCGTGAATCCGATTTCCCGCGAGCCCTTGAACGCCGCTTCCCGCACCGGCATGCCGCCCTCGATGTAGCGGACGATATTCTCCAGCATCACGATCGCGTCATCGACCACGAAACCCACCGAAAGCGTCAGGGCCAGCAGGGAAAGATTATCCAGCGAGTAACCGAAAAAATACATCGCGACAAACGTGCCGAGCAGCGCCATCGGGATGGCGACGCTGGGAATCACCGTCGCCCACACGGAGCGCAGGAAAACGAAAATCACGAGCACGACCAGCGCGATGGAAAGCATTAAGGTGAATTGCACGTCATGCACGGAATTGCGCACGGCCTCGGAGTTGTCGCGGAGGATGTTCAGGCTCACCGATTCCGGCAGTTGCCGGGCGAAAACCGGCAGCAGCGCCCGGACGCGGGCGACGACCTCGACCGTGTTGACCCCGGGTTGTTTCTGCACCGCCAGCACAATCGCCCGCGACGGATCCAGCTTGTCACCCTGCCGCTGCGCAAACCAGCTGGCGACGCGCGCTTCCTGCACGCCGTCGATCACCTGCGCGAGTTCGCCGAGGCGGACCGGCGCGCCGTTGCGATACGCGACCACGATGCCGGTGAACTCCGCGGCATTCGCGAGCTGGCCGCTGGCGAGAATTTGCACCGACTGGCTGTAACCATCGAGCAGACCGGTGGGCTGGTTGACATTGTGGGCGCTGAGGGCCGAGCGCACTTCGTCGAGGGTGATGCCGCGGCTCGCGAGCAGGCGCGGATCGAGGCGGACACGCAACGCGTATTTCTGCGCCCCGAAAACCTGCACCTGTGAAATGCCGTCCACACTGGAAATGCGCTGAGCCATCATGGTCTCCGCGTATTCATCCACCACCGACAGCGGCAGTGTCGGTGAACTGAGCGCGAGAAACAGCACCGGCTGGTCGGCTGGATTCGTTTTGCGGCGGGACGGCGGCGAAGGCATGTCCTGCGGCAGCCGGCGCTGCACAGCGGCGATCGAGGCCTGCACATCCTGGGCGGCCGCGTCGATATTCCGGTCGAGCGTGAATTGCAGCGTGATCTGCGTGCTGCCGGTGCCGCTGGTGGAAGTCATCGAGTCAACGCCGGCAATGGTCGAGAATTGCTGTTCCAACACGGTCGCGACCGCACTGGACATCGTCTCGGGCGTGGCCCCCGGGAGCGAGGCGCTGACCACGATCGTCGGAAAATCAACGGTGGGCAGATCGCTCACCGGCAGGAGCCGGTAGGCCATCACGCCAAAAATACAAACCGCTGCGGTCAGCAGCGTGGTCATCACCGGTCGGCGGATGCAGAGCTCCGGCAGATTCATGGCTTGGCCTCCGGCTTGACCGATTTTTCCACCGTCGCGACCTCAGCGGCGGGCGCCGTGCCGGAAAGCGTGCGCGGCTCCGCCTTCATCCCGGGGAGAAGCCGCAACTGCCCGTCGGTGATGACGGTTTCCCCGCCCTTCACCCCGCTGGCCAGCAGGGTGGTATCGCCGGCGGTGCGCGCAACTTTCACCTGGCGCAGTTCCACGGTCTGGTCGGATTTGAGCACGTAAACGGTGGCGCCATTCTGGCTGTTGAGGACCGCGGTGGAGGGCACAACAATTGCCTGTGGATCCATCCCCGTCTGCGTGACGACGTAGACAAAGCGGCCAGGCCAGAGGGCCTTGTCGGCATTGGGAAACACGGCCTTGAGCGTGATCATGCCCGTGGTCGGATCGACCGTGTTGTCCACAAATTCAAGCTGGCCGTTTTCGCGTTTGATCCCGGTGTTGCGCTCCGTGACGGAGACCGTGACGAGCCCGGCTTCGAGTGCCAGGCGGATTTCGTCGAGGGAGCGCTCAGGCACGGCATAGCTCACTGCAACCGGAGCAAGCTGGTTGATGGTCACGAGGGTGAAACTATTGTCGTTGGCTTTCACGAGCGAGCCCTCGTGCAGCAAGCGCTGGCCGGTGCGGCCGGCGATGGGCGCACGGATCTCGGTGTAGCCGAGCTGCAACTCGGCATTGGCCAGCGCGGCCTCCCGGGCCTGGACATCCGCCTTGGTCGATTCCGCCTTCGTCAGGTACTGGGTGTAAGCCTCCTTGGAAATGGCGGACTGCTGGTCGAGATGTGAGTAGCGCTCGGCGTCAGCGGTAGCCTGCGCGTCCTGCGCGTGGGCGTTGGCCAGCGCGGCCCGGGCCTGGAGCACCGCGTTCTCAAACGGCCGCCGGTCGAGCGTGACGAGCGGATCGCCGGCCTTCAGTTCCTCTCCTTCCTTGAAATGAACCTGCGCAATGATCCCATCGACCTGCGATTTCACGCTCACGGTGCGCAAGGCCTGGACGGTTCCGATGGATTCGACGCGGCGCGGCACGTCCTGTTGGAGCGCGACCGCCACCTGCACCGGCACCGCGGAGGCGCCGGCCAGTTTGGGCGCGGCATCGCGACCACAACCGGCGGTCAGCGCCAGTGAGGCGGCCAGGAGAAACACAGAAGACACGAACGGGAGGCTTGGTTTCATGAAAATTATTGGGCGCGACTTTCCAGCCGCAACAGGTTGGCCTTGATGAGATTGAGTTCGGCCAGGAGCGTTGCGCGGCGGAGTGGGGGAATTCCGTCGAGGTAGTCGTTGCGCAGCCGGTCAGCGCGTTGATCGAGGCGGACGATGATGCGCGCGGCCCGCGGCGTCAGTTTCAAGTGGTAGGCGCGCGCATCGTCCGCGTGGTCGCCCCGCTCGATCCAGCCAGCTTTCTCCAAGCGCTCGGCCTGCCGGCTGACCGAGATTTTCTCCATCTGCAGCAGCTCCGCGAGTTCGCTCTGCGTGCAGCCCGGCTGACGGCCCAGGTAATAAAGAAACAGCCACTGCGCCCGCGTCAGCCCCAGATCGCGCACCCGGCGGTCAAACGCCTTGCGCGCCAGCCGGCTGATGTCAGCGAGCAGGAAGCCAAGACTGCGCTCAGGATGAGGTCGAAGGACCGGCATGGCGCAACTGGTAAGCTAGCTTACCATTATTGCAAGGCCCGGCTGAGGCAGGCGTATTTGCGGATTGGCCTCCGCCGTTTCCGGCCCTACGTAACAGCGAGCCCCATGCCATACGTCCTCGCCCTCGATCAAGGCACCACCTCGTCCCGCGCCATCGTCTTCGACCGGCGCGGCCGGGCCGTCGCGAAAGCGCAACAGGAATTCACCCAGCATTATCCCCGGCCGGGCTGGGTCGAGCACGACCCGCGCGACCTCTGGAACAGCACGCGTCGCACCGCCTTGGGCGCGGTGGCCGAGGCTAATTTGACCGGCAAAAACCTCGCCGCGATCGGGATCACCAACCAGCGCGAAACTACCTTGCTCTGGGAACGCCGCACCGGGCGGCCGCTGCACCGGGCGATTGTCTGGCAGGATCGCCGCACGGCGGATCTTTGCACAAGGCTCAAGGCTCGGGGCCTCGAACCGCTCTTCACCGAGAAAACGGGCCTCGTGCTCGACCCCTATTTTTCCGGCACGAAACTCCGCTGGCTCCTGGACAACATTCCGGGAGCCCGTCGCCGCGCGGAGAAAGGCGAACTGGCCTTTGGCACCGTGGACACCTGGCTGCTCTGGCAGCTGACCGGCGGACGCGTCCACGCCACCGATGTTTCCAACGCCTCGCGCACGCTCCTGCTGAATTTGCACAGTGGCGCCTGGGACGACGAGCTGCTCGCCCAGCTTCGAATACCGCGGGAAGTGCTGCCCGAGGTGCGTGCCAGCAGCGGGATTTACGGTGAAGTGTCCGCCCTGCGTGCGTTGCGGGGCGTGCCGATCAGCGGGATCGCGGGCGACCAACAGGCGGCGCTCTTCGGCCAGGCGTGCTGGTCACCCGGCATGGCGAAAAACACTTACGGCACCGGCTGCTTCCTGCTCATGCACACGGGCGAAAAACCAGTCCGTTCCAAAAATAAACTGCTCACGACCATCGCGTGGAAAATCGATGGACGCATCGAATACGCCCTGGAAGGCAGCGTCTTTATTGGCGGGGCGGTCGTGCAATGGCTGCGCGATGGACTGGGCCTGATCGCCAAGTCGGTGGACGTCGAAAAGCTCGCCGCCAAGGTGAAGGACAATGGCGGCGTTTATCTCGTGCCGGCGTTTGCGGGTCTCGGCGCACCACACTGGGATGCCGAGGCACGCGGGGTGATCGTCGGCCTGACCCGGGGAAGCAATGCGGCCCATCTCGCCCGCGCCGCGCTCGAAAGCATCGCCTACCAAAGCGCCGATCTGCTACGCGCGATGGAGGCGGACTGCAGGCGGAAATTACGCGGGCTGCGCGTCGACGGTGGCGCCGTGGTGAACAACGCGCTGATGCAATTCCAAGCCGACCTGCTGCGCGTGGCAGTCGTCCGGCCGCGCACCACGGAAACCGCCGCACTGGGGGCGGCTTACCTTGCAGGACTTGCGGTTGGTTTCTGGAAAGACCGCAGTGAAATCGCCCGGCTGTGGTCGGCGGACCACACTTTTCGCCCGCAAGCCCCTGCCGCGACGACGCGCCGCCTGCTCGGCGAATGGCATCGCGCGGTGGGGCGGGCCAAGGGATAAATGTGCGGCGATTTCCGGTTAAGCGGAGAAACAACGAGCCGATTTCTAGCTGATAACCCAGCCCGCTGAGCCAGCCGTTCCGCAGCCCCCATTGGCGCTGCGTCCGACGGAATTGGACCGGCAATTTGGCTGGGTTGCCAACCATGACCCGCTCCACCGTTCTCCTTGCCCTTCTCCTCTCGGCTCCAGGCCCTTTTTTAGCGGCCGCCACGCTGCCGAACACCGCCGAGCAAATCACTCCGCTGCTAGCGGGCTCCCACGCTCCCACACCGGTCCTGACCGACGCCGATGGGGCGGCCTTCGATCTTGCCCGCGCGTTTGCGACAAAACCCACGGTGCTCATCTTCTATCGAGGAGGCTGGTGCCCGTTCTGCAACCGGCACCTCGCTGCTCTGGCCGACGTGGAGATTCAACTGCGCTCGCTGGGCTACCAGATTATCGGGGTCACTCCGGATTCACCTGAACAGCTGGGAGCTACCGCCAAGGAAAACCACGTGCGCTACCGCCTGCTCTCCGACCGGGCGATGCAAGCCGCCGGCGCCTATGGGGTCGCCTTCCGCCTGCCCGCCGCAGCGGGCAAGGACTACAAACGAAACGGCATCGATTTACCCGCGGCTCCCGATGGGGATGGTTTCTGGCAACCCGTACCCGCCGCCTTCATTGTGTCCCGCGACGGCACCATCCGCTTCGTCTATTCCAATCCCGATCCGGAAAATTCGATCAAGATCAATGATCTCCTCGTGGCCGCAAAGGCCGCCGCCCGGTAAAGAACCCCATCCCCACCGAGGCGATCCGGGAGGAGAGGGAAAACCCTCATCACTCGTGAATTTTTTGTGCTCTCCGCACGGGGCGGGCTTGCAGCCGGGCGATTGGACCGGCAAGTGTATCCCGCATCCACTATTGCCAGCCGCATGAAAAATTTCCGTCTGTTCGCCGCCACGCTCCTCGCCTCCGCTGTTGTCACCCTTGCTCCCGCGCAACCCAATGACGACTTCACTGCCCTCCGGGCCAAAGCGGAAAAAGGCAACGGCATAGCCCAATACAATGTAGGCCTGGCCTACGCCGAGGGCCGCGGGATTCCCGCCGATCGGATTGAGGCCTATGTGTGGCTGTCGCTCGCCCGGGAAAACGGCGCCCGCGGCCGGGCCCTCGACAATCTCATCGCCTCCTTTGACAAAGCCTCGTTGGAAGCGGCCCAGCAGCGACTGGCCGAGCATAAAGCTGCCTTTCCGGGAAAAACAACGGCTCCTGCACCCGAACAGGAAGTCGTCTCCACCGTAAAAGCCAGCGACGTGGCGGGCGCAGGTCAGGATGTCCCCACCCTCCTGCAACAAATCGAAATCCTGACGATCGATAAAAAGAAATTGGGCGAGGAGGTCGCCCAAGCTTGGAAGGAAATCGAAACCGTGAATGCCGCTGTCGCCAAAGCGGAGAAAGACGGACGCAATTCCAATGCGCAAACCCTGGACCAAAAGACCAGGGAATTGCAGGCCGTTTCCGCCCAACTGGAACGCGCGGGTAAATTCAGCCGCGAACTCGAAGCCAGTTTGAATCAAGCAAACCAGCAGAAATCCTCGCTGGAACAAACGCTCGCCACCGCCCAGACCGAACTCACCCGCACCAAGAACGAACTCGCCGAACAAGCCCGCAAAGCCGAAAATCTGGCAGCGCTCACCGCCTCGCAGTTAACCCCGTCGGCCGAGATCGCCTCCGTTCGCAACGAGCTGAGTGCCGCGCGCGCGGAGCTGAAGGAAACCGCCGGGATCAAAAGCGCCCTGGCTGACGCGCAAACCCAAGCCGCAGTCCTCAACACCGAACTCACCACGGCCCGCGCGAACCTCACCCGTCTCGAACAGGACAGGATTCAGGCCGCCGCCAAGCCAGTCTACCCCGATCTTTCCGGCAAAGTCCGTGAGTTGGAAGGCCGATTGACCGCGACCAATCAACAGGCGGATTCCGCCGTGCAAACCGCCGTGGCCGCGAGCAAACAAAGCGCCGCCGACCTGAATGCCGCCGCCCTTCAGATTGCCGAGCTCAAATCCGCCCTGGCCGCCAAACCAACCGCCCCGGTGACACCCGATCTCTCCGGTCGAGTGCGCGAATTGGAAACCCAGCTCGCCTCCGCCTCCGCCGAAACCAACCGAGCCCAACAGGAAGCCTCCGCGCTCAACGGCAAGTTGAAGGAAGAATCCACCAAACCCCGCAGCCCCGCCTACCCTGATCTCTCCGGTCGAGTGCGCGAATTGGAAACCCAGCTCGCCTCCGCCTCTGCCGAAACCAGCCGCGCCAAACAGGCGGCTTCCGCACTCAACGGCAAGTTGAAGGAAGAATCCTCGAAGAGCCGCGGCCCCGCCTACCCCAATCTCGCCGGCCGCGTGGTTGAGCTCCAAACCGCACTGACCGATACCAAGCGCGATTTGGCGGATGCGCAAACCGCCTTGCGCGCCGCCGAGGCGGCCCGCGCCGCTGTCCCCGCCGCCAGTGTGGCAGCGACCGAACCGAGCGATTTGCAAAAGCAACTCGCCGAGACGGAAGACAAGCTGGCCACCGCCCTGCGCGGTTACGCAGTTTTGCAGCGCGATCACGAAAAAGAAACGGAAGCCGCGACCAAAGCGGCAGAAGCTGTCAGCGCCGAACGCAATGCGCTGGCCACGCAAGTCACCGCTCTTTCGGCTCAGGTGGACCAACTTAAAACCGGCACCGCGAACCAGACGGGAGCAGCCCAGGCGGACGCCACCCGCGCCAGCGAATCACTCTCCGCCTTGCAACGCTCCACCTCGCAAACTGCCATGGATCTCGCCGCCACGCGGGCCCTCCTGCAACAGGTGCAAGGCGCCAACGCCGTCCTCGCCCAGGAAAATTACCAACTGAAGACCCGGCTCGCACCCGGTGGCGCGCCGGTTCCGGCCAATGCCAGCGCAAGCGCAGGGCCCGCGCCGGCCGCGCCCCGCACGCATGTCGTGGCCGCAGGCGATACCCTCTCGAAGATCAGTCAGCGCTACTACAACACCCCCGCCCGCTGGCAGGAAATCTACAAAGCCAATGCCGCCAAACTCGGCACCAATGGCGTCCTGCGAGTCGGCTCGGAGCTCGTGGTGCCCTGAACCGGCGCCGGGTCAGGAAAACCCGCGGGGCATCAAGCTTCAACTAGGGAAGAGGTAAGTTTTCCGGCGGGAAGGCGGCACGCATCTGATGTCACCTAATAGAATACTTAAGCTCCGGGGCTGAACGTTCATTTTCCCCGCTGCCCGTGGGCGTTCAAGTATTTTGTGCGCTGGCCTTGTCCGCATCGCGTTCGGTTCAGAACGCGCCAACGATCACCGCGAGTGAGGCGATCGAAGTGAGGACGCTCAGCACAATCACGCCGGAGGCCAGCGCTTCGTCGCCTTTTAATTCAACGGCCATCGTGTAGGAAATGATGGCGGTGGGACACGCCAGGAGAATCAGAAGCATCTTCAATTCCACTCCGCCCAGTCCGAACCAACGACCTACTCCCCAGCCCAGCAACGGCGCCACCAGGGTCTTCAACAGGGCCGAGGCCAGCGGCAACCGCCAGTTGCCCCGCAGCTTGACGGTGACCAACGAGCCACCCACACCGAGCAAACCCAAGGGCAGCGCCATCTCGCCCAAGGCCGCGAAGGTCTTATCTATCACCGGTGGCAGCGGCCAGCCCGCGAACGCGAAAACGATTCCGGCAACCGTCGCGAGGAGGGGCGGCGTCGTGACGAGTTGCTTCACAAACGGTTTCACCATCGGCCAACCCAGCTTGTGCTGGCTGAGCAGGAGCACCATCACGCCGACGATATTGTAGACGACCATCATCGGAGCGACGATCAGGATCGCCGCGGTCCGTACCGAAATGCCCGAAACGAGGGCTTCATCAGGAAATGAAAAAATTATCGGCAGGCCGACGAAGGCCAGATTGCCGCGGAAACCTCCCTGTACAAATGTGCCTACCGCCGGCGCCGGCACGGACCGCATCCACGCGACGGCGTAACCGACGAGCACCACCAGTCCCGTGGCGACAAGCATGGCCCCCAACGGCAGCCGGGCTCCCCCCAGGTCGTGCTGCACCGAACGCGCGAGCTGGGAAAAAAGCAGCGCGGGCAGACCCAGCCAATAAGTCAGGCGATTGGCTTCCTTGAGAAAATTGGGCGACACCAACTTGCTCGCCTGGAGCGCCGTTCCAATTCCGATCAAAAGGAACACCGGCGCGAGAATGGTAAGGATCTGCATCGCCACTCCACTCTGCGAGCGCCCCCGCGCCCCGTCTACACCGAAAGCCGCCGAATAGGTTTCGCCTCCCCATCAAAACCCTGCTCCCGATAGAAACATGACTGTTCACTCGATCGCATTCATCGGCACCGGCGTGATGGGCCGCAGCATGGCCGGGCACCTCCTCCAGGCGGGACACACGCTGCACGTCTTCAACCGGACCAAGCCCAAGGCGCAGACCCTGCTGGAAGCGGGCGCCCACTGGCACCCGACGGCCGGCGAGGCAGCCGCGCAGGCGGACTTTGTGTTCACCATCGTGGGCTTTCCCACCGACGTGGAGGAAACCTATTTCGGCACGGACGGCGTGCTCGCCCATGCGAGGCGCGGCAGCGTACTGGTCGACATGACCACCTCCAGCCCGTTGCTCGCGCAACGCATCGCCACCGCCGCGAGCGAGCGCGGGCTCAGCGCCCTGGATGCACCGGTCTCAGGCGGCGACATCGGGGCGAAAGAAGCGCGCCTCGTGATCATGGCCGGCGGCGAGGTGGAGGCTTTTAACCGGGTGAAACCCTTGCTGGAACTCATGGGCAAAAACATTGTGCGGCACGGCGGACCGGGCGCAGGCCAACATTGCAAGCTGGCCAACCAAATTTCGATCGCATCCATCATGATGTCGTGGTGCGAAGCCCTGACCTACGCGCAAAAAGCCGGGCTCGATCCGGTGCGGGTGATTGAAAGCATCGGCGGCGGCGCAGCGGCCAGCTGGTCGCTCAACCACCTCGCGCCCCGGGCGCTCAAGGGCGATTTCGCACCGGGATTTTATGTGAAACATTTTCTAAAGGACATGCGGCTCGCCTTGGAATCCGCCGAATCACTGCAGCTTGATCTGCCCGGTCTCACACAGGCGAAGAAGCTCTATGAGGAGGTCGCCCGGCGCGGCTGGGAGGAAAGCGGCACCCAGGTCCTCTTGAAGCTTTATCAGGAACAAAGTTAGCCGCCCGGCTCAGTTTGGCCGGCCCGCCGAAAATTCTGTCATGGGCGCATCACCCGATTGACTCGATGCGAAGGTTTGCCCCCAATCTCCTCCATCATGTCCCTGCCCACCGAGTTCTCCAGCGTCACCGTCCACACCAAGGCCAATGTTTATTTCGACGGCCGCGTCGTCAGCCACACCGTGCTCATGCCCGGCGGCGCCAAGAAAACCCTCGGGCTCATTTATCCGGGCAGCTATCATTTCGGCACGGGCGCTCCGGAGCGCATGGAAGTCGTGGCCGGAGCCTGCCGCGTGACACTCGACGGCGAGGACGGAGTGAAAGATTATGCGGCCGGCACTTATTTCGATGTGCCGGGCAAGAGCGGTTTCACCATCGAAGTGTCCGCCGGCATTTGTGAATACATCTGCTCCTTTCTGTAAGCCGGAAACAAGACTGGCGGGTAGTATGAATGCAACTACGCTGCGCAGCATGCAGGGATTGAACAGGGTGCTGCTCACGTTGGTCTCGTTCCTCGGAATATTTTCTTCCACGGAAAAAGTATTCGCCGGGCCAGAGGGCGAACGGACTCTGCCCGACGGTCTGTATGCTGAATTCAGCACGCCGCACGGCGCAATTGTCGCCGAACTGTTGCCCGACCAAGCGCCGATGACGGTGACCAATTTCGTGGGGTTGGCGGAAGGCACGCTTGGCCCAAGGAAAGGCCAGCCCTACTACACCGGCCTCATCTGGTATCGCGTGGCACCGGGGTTTGTCCTGCAAAGTGGCAACCCGAACCACCCGGCGGAAGGAGATGCCGGCTACATTTTCCCCGATGAATTTTCTCCCGGATTGCGGCATGGGGAAGCAGGTATTCTTTCCATGGCGAACGACGGTCCCGACACCAACAGCGCCGAGTTTTTTATCACCCTCGGCACACAAACCCGGCTCAATTATCTGCACAGTGTCTTCGGTCGCGTGGTGCAAGGAGTCGAATGGCTGGCGCAAATCAAACCCGCCGAGGCCTTCTCCATTAAAATCTTGCGGATCGGTCCGGGCGCCCGGGCGTTCCAGGCCGACGAAACGGCCTTCAAGGCGCTGGTCGCCCAGG
>JANYDX010000277.1 GCA_025363395.1 Verrucomicrobiota bacterium | reverse complement strand
TTTTCGCGCCAGTGGACCCGCTTGCTCGGCTTTAACAATGTCGTCCTGCGCTCACTGCCCTTTCTGTTTTTCACGGGCTGCCGTTGTCTGATCGGCCGGCGTTACGACGTGGTCTATTTCTCCACCACGATGTTCACGGTGCTGCCACTCGGCCGGCTTTGGAAAATTCTCTATGGCGTACCCTATGTAGTCGACCTGCAGGATCCGTGGATCAGCGACTATTACGAGCGTCCCGGTGCACCGCCTCCGCCCGGGGGATGGAAATTCCGTTACGTCCAGGGACTCGGCCGGACGCTCGAGGGCTGGACGATGCGCGGCGTGGCACAACTTATCACCGTCTCCGCAGCCTACACCGATGCGGTGCGGCAGCGCTACCCGGAACTACGGAAGACGCCGGCCACTGAACTGCCTTTCGGTTCCCCCGATACCGACCTCGCGCACCTGCGGGCCACCTTAAAAAATCGCCCGGCCCTGCTCCCCGCCGGCACCGGGCGATTGGCTTTTGCCGGAGCGATCGGGCCGGGCCAACTGGCGGCCCTCGACTTTTTTTTCTGCGCCCTTGCGGATGTCCGTCGGAAAGGAATTCAGTTATCGGCCCATTTTTTCGGCACTAGCTATTCACCCGACGCCAGGCCGGCGACGCTTGCACTCGCTGCACAATATGGTTTGCAGGACTGCGTGTACGAGCAACCCGGCCGCCTCCGTTATTTCGATGCGCTGCAAATCACGCTCGAGGCGGACGCCAACCTGCTGTTCGGTTCAACGGACCTCGCCTACACGCCCTCGAAAATTCTCGCCGTGCTCGCCGCCGGTCGGCCGGTGCTGGCGCTGGCGCCCACCGGTAGCGCGATGATTCCACGACTGACCCGCCTGGCTCAGCCCTGCGTGACTTTTTCCCCGGGCCGCCCCGATGCCCCCGTCGTCCGGGAAATTGCGAGCCGCTTGGAAGCCATCGCCTCGGGCCACGCCGCCGTGCCGTTGGCGCAGGCGCTGGTCAACTATGACGCGCGCGCCGTCGCGCAACGTCAGTTGGAAATCCTGAACGCGGCCTCCGCCACCTAACCGCCGCATGGAATACGTCAGCCGCACTTCGCCGCCGCAGGAGACCGTTACGGACTACTCGTTGTTGGGAAACGCTCAAGCGGAACGGGGAAAGAAATTATTTTTCACGGGTCTCGTCTTGCTCGCGGTCGCGCTCGTCTACCTGGGTTACACCGCGCGGGTATACGATGTTCTGCACCTGTACCAGGGACTGATTATCTTCACGCTTTCGTTTGTGCCGGGACTGCTCTGGGCAAAGTCGGGTGGCTCACGTTTTCCGGTCTTTGAACCCATCATGCTGCTGTGCGCGAATTCCTACGCGATTCCCCTGCTCAACGGCCACGAGCAACTGCTGGTATACGCCCCAGAAATCATCACGAAAGCGGGCTGGGCGGTCATCCTCTATCAGGTTAGTGCCATCGCCGCTTACCAATTCACCCGAGGTCAACCCGGCAGGGGTACGTTTTGGAACGAGGAGGTGTTGGGCCACCAAGTCGATAAATTCGTAATCTACGGATTAATCCTTTCCAGTCTGTATACTGCGATCACGACCTTTACCCATTGGATTCCTTCTGATCTGGAAAGCGTGCTCCGGGCGATTTTTTTCGGCATCGGCATTCTCTGCACGTTCATCAGCAGTCAACGCTGGGGCCGGGGCGAACTGACCGAGTCGGACAAGGCGGTGATTATCTGTACTCTCGTGCCCCAGTTGATCCTCCAAACGATCGGGCTGCTGCTCATTGATTCCCTTTCCCTCCTCGGCATCGCGTTGCTGGGTTATCTCTCCGGCGGCAAGCGCGTCCCGTGGGTGGCGATGCTCAGCGCTTTTTTTATTCTGGCCATCCTGCACAACGGCAAGAGCCAGATGCGGCAAAAATACTGGGAACACGAGGCCCCGTTGCCAACGTTCACCCAACTGCCGGCCTTTTACAGCGAATGGATTGGATACGGCCTCCAGCCCCCCGCCAAGGATGCCAATGGCGCCCCCGAAGTGTCCGTTGGTCGTAAACTGCTCGAGCGCACCTCGCTCATGCATATCCTCACCTTGGTCGTGAATTATTCCCCCGAGCGGCAGCCGTTTCTCGGTGGGGAAACTTATGGCTACGTCCTTCCGCAACTGATTCCACGGTTTTTCTGGCCGGAGAAACCACGCTCACACATTGCCACTTACCGCCTGGGCATTTATTACGGGCTCCAGGATGAGGACGCCACCAACGCGACCACGATTGCCTTTGGCATGCTCGCCGAAGCCTATGCCAATTTCGGCCTGTTCGGCGGCGTGCTGCTCGGGATATTTTGGGGCGTAATCCTAAAAAAACTGCAGGTGTTGTCGTGGCACAGCCCGATGTTTTCGCTCGCCGGGCTGATGATGATCCTCCTCACCGCCTGGTCCTTCGGCTCGGAGATGACCATGGCCGTCTGGATCTCGTCCCTGTATCAGGCCATGATTGTCGTCCTCGGCATTCCCCTCGTCATTCGCAAACTTTTCGGCTCGTGAGACCCGCATGAACTCCACCACGCGTCTCGCGATTGTTCTTTCGCACCCGGTGCAATACTACAGCCCGTGGTTTCGCTCGCTGCGGGCCAACACTCCGCTGTGCTTCAAGGTTTTTTATCTCTGGGAATTCGGGGTTCGCGAAACGCGCGACCCCCAGTTTGCCGCCGCATTCAAGTGGGACGTGGACCTGCTCTCCGGTTACGACAGCGAATTCGTGCCGAACCGGTCCCCGACTCCGGGCACCGAACACTTTCGCGGGCTGGACAATCCCCAGCTCTGCGCCCGCCTTGCTGAGTGGGCGCCGGGTGCGGTCCTGCTTTTTGGTTACAACTGGCTCTCCCATCAGCGGGCGATCTGGTGGGCGCGCTGGCACGGCATTCCGCTGCTTTTCCGCGGCGACTCCCATCTGCTGGGCCGCGGTCAGCTATCTTTGAGCCGTCGGTTGCTGCTCGGCTTTCTGTACCGCCAGTTTGACGGGATCACTTATGTCGGCGCCGCCAATCGCGATTATTTTCGAGCACTTGGAATACCTGACGAACGACTTTTTCTTGCCCCGCACTCGGTGGATTCAGGCCGCTTCGCTGCCAGCAAACCCCTCGCGCGAATCGCCGCTGAATCATTGCGCACCGCCCTCGGCCTGACCGGCAGACGCATCGTACTTTTTGCCGGAAAATTTATCGAAGCCAAACAGCCGGTGGCACTGCTGCATGCCTTCCTGCAGGTCGCCACGACGGACGACGCCATTGTGTTTGTCGGCGAGGGCGCGGAAAAAGGCCGCCTGATGGAACTTGCCGCCGCGCATCCCGGCGCCTGCGTGCGTTTTCTGCCGTTCGCCAATCAGACGGAAATGCCGGCCCGTTATCTCATGGCCGACATTTTCGTTCTCCCCTCCCGCGGTCATTACGAAACGTGGGGCCTCAGCGTCAACGAGGCGATGCACCTTGGTGTGCCGTGCCTGGTGAGCGACCTCGTCGGTTGCCAGCGCGACTTGGTGAGCGAAGGCGAAACCGGTTGGGTCTTTGTCGCGAACGATCCGGAGGGCTTGCCCGCCGCACTCACTCGCGCGTTGAAGACAGTGCGGGGAGACACCACCGCTCTCCGCCAGCGGATCGCCGCGCGCATCGCAGGATACACCTATGCCGATTCCAGCCGCGGCCTGATGGCTGCCCTCGAAGCTGGCGGCCCCCAGCCATGAGAATCACCATCGTGTGTGGTTTTCTTTTGCCCGTCCCTCCCGTGGCAGGCGGGGCGATGGAGAAAATGTGGTGGAGGCTAGCGCGCCTTTATGTGCGTCGCGGCCACGACGTCACCCTCATCTCCAGGCAGTGGCCGGACTTCGCCGATGATGAAATAATCGAAGGCGTCCGCCTCGTCCGCGTGCCCGGATTCGACCACCGGAAACTCCTCTGGCAAAATCTGCTGCTTGATGCCGCGTGGGGCGCCCGGCTTTTGTTCGCCCTCCCGTCAGCGGACATTCTCATCACCAACACCCTCATGCTGCCGGTGTTCGTGCGCCAGTTGCGCCCGGAAACGGGTTTGCTGGTCGTCAACCTGAACCGCTTTCCCAAAGGGCAGGTCCGTTGGTATGGCCGCGCCTCCCGCATCCAAGCCGCCAGCGGAATCATTGCCGCCACGGCAACACAACAGGCGCCGGCCCGCGCCGCGGTCGTGCGCGTGGTCTCGAATCCCGTGGATTGTTCCGCCTTCGCCGGTGGTGCACCGACAACCGCGCCCGGTGCACCGTTGACGATCGGTTTCATGGGCCGGATCAATCCCGAGAAAGGACTGCTCAACTTGATCGTCGCCGCTTCGTTGCTGGCGGAGAAAACCGATCTGCCTCCGTGGCGAATCATCCTTCGCGGTCCGGTTGAAGTACCGCGCGGCGGCGGTGGCGAGGCCTTCGTCAGCCAGCTTCGCGCGCAAGCTCCCGCCCTCTGGCAAGAGGGACGCGTCGCGCTCGCCGAGCCGCTTTACGATCCCGCTACCCTCGCCCGCGCCTACCGCGAACTGGATGTTTTTTGTTACCCCACCGAAGCCGCCGAGGGCGAGGCTCATCCTGTCGCCGTCCTCGAAGCCATGGCCTCCGGTCTGCCGGTCGTTGCCACCGACCTGCCGTGCTTCGCCGATCAGCTTGAATCGGAAAAAAACGCCCTGCTCGTGCCACCGCACAATCCGGCGGCACTCGCGGCGGCCTTTGAGCGGCTGCTCCGCGATTCCGCCCTCCGCGCCACTCTGGCCTCCCGCGCCCGGGAAACCATCTGGGCTCTCGACGACGAGGCCGTTGCCACTCAGCATCTGACCGACTTTGAATCCCTCCTCCATGATTCCTGCCGCTGACGACTCCCCCTGGCTGGGCAAGGATTGTATCACACCGTATCCACGGCACGAAGTGCTGCTGCGCTGGTTGTGGGCCATGATCCAGGCCACGATTTTTCGGTGGAGTCCGCGCCCGCTGCACGGATTCCGGGCCGCGTTGTTGAAACTGTTCGGCGCCGACATCACTGGGCCCGTCGTGATTTTTCCCACCGCAAAAATTATCTTTCCCTGGCGGCTTTCGCTCGCGGCGCACAGCATGGTCGGACCGCACGTCACGCTCTACAATCTCGCGACGATCCGCTTGGAATACGGCGCCAATATCAGCCAGCATTGTCACTTGTGCTCCGGCACCCACGATTTCAACCGCTGGTCGATGCCGCTCGTCACCCGGCCGATTGTGATCGGGCGCAACGCCTGGCTCGGCGCAGACGTTTTTGTCGGTTCGGGGGTGACAGTCGGTGAACTGTGTGTCGTCGGTGCACGCTCGGTCGTGGTGAAGGATTTACCACCGCGGAAAATTTGCGCCGGTTCACCCTGCCGTCCGCTGAAAGACCGGGCGGAGCCGGTTTGATCCGCCCCGCGATGCGCGTCTGCCACATTGTGCCCAGCCTCGAGGAGCGTCACGGCGGTCCTTCGAAATCCGTGCGCGCGCTGGCAAATCATCTCGCGCAAACCGGTGACGAAGTCGAGTTGCTCGCAACCGAGGAGACCGGCGATTCGTTCAGCGCCGCACCGGACGACCGGGCCGCCATCCGGGTGTTTCCGCGGATTGTGCCGCGCTGGCTGCTCCGGTCCCCCGCGCTCCGGCAGCACCTTTTGAGCACACCCTTCGAGTGTGTGCATCATCATTCGCTGTGGTTGCTATCCCTGCGTTACGCCGCCGACGCCGCCCGGCAGCGGGACAAACCGCTGATTATTTCCCCGCGCGGCATGATGAGTGGCTGGGCCTACGAGCACCGCCGCTGGCGCAAACGCCTCGCAGAACTGTTCGTGCATCCCGGCGCATTTGCCCAGGCCGCCGGCTGGCACGCCACCAGTCCGGAGGAAGCGGACGATATCCGCGCGCTCGGTCTCAAACAGCCAGTGTGCGTATCGCCCAACGGCGTCAATGTGCCGGACGCCACCGAACTCGCATTGGCCCGGGCCACGTGGCAGCAACTTTGGCCTGCAAGTCAAAGCCGCCCGGTCGCTTTGTTCTATTCGCGATTTCATCGCAAAAAACGTCTGCGTGAACTCATCGAACTGTGGTTGTCGGTCCCGCGCGGCGACTGGCTGCTGCTCATTGCCGGCACCGCCGAGGATTATTCTGCCGCTGAGCTCGCGACAGAAATTAGCACGCTGGGCGCCAGGGAAAAAATCGCCGTGTTCGACGGCACTGGCCGGCCGCCGCCCTACGCGGTGGCGTCGCTTTTCGTCCTGCCTTCGCACTCGGAAAATTTCGGGCTCGTGATCGCCGAGGCGCTCGCCGCCGGAGTACCCGCACTCGTCACCGACACCACCCCCTGGTCGGGACTCGCCAGCGCCGGCTGCGGCTGGTGCGTACCGTGGGACCAATACGGTGCCACTCTCGCCACCGCGCTGGCCACCACTCCGGACCAATTGCAGGCCATGGGCCGTCGCGGAACCGAGTGGGTCGCGCGCGATTATTCGTGGGGCAAAGCCGCGCGCTTATTGCACGAGTTCTACGTTCATCTCACCCATGAGCGACGCTAACTCCGACCATTCCTCATCCGGGTCAGGCGGAACCTGGCTCACCCGGGCAGTGCTGGTGCATTTCGGCGCGCTGATAATTTTCACCTCGTGGGCTTTTGGCGGACAGGTTCCTTGGGCACGCCAGATCATCGCTTGGTGGGGCGCAGCGGGAATTCTACTGTTCATCGGTCTTTCCTGGAGGCGCCCTTACCGAACTGATGGAAAACTTCATCCGTCCCTGCGTCTGCTGTGGCCGCTGTGGCTCTACGACGCGCTGGTCATAACCAGTTGTTTTAATCCCAGTTTTCGCGAGGTGGTGGAAGCCGGTGAATCCTCCCTGATCATGAGCAATCCCAATCCGTGGCTGCCGTCCGCTGCGCGTCCACTGCTCGCGGCGAAGGAACTCTGGCAGTTCAACG
>JANYDX010000272.1 GCA_025363395.1 Verrucomicrobiota bacterium | reverse complement strand
TGACCGGACTCACGCTTCTGGACCACTCCGAATAAGAGACTGAGCGGGTTGTTGTTTACTGGGGTTACTACTGAGGGAGTGGTTAAGGGTGGGGACAATGGCAAGCTCCAGACGGAGGGAGGGCCCGGCTTGGCGGGCCTGACCGGAGTCTGGAGCTTGGCGCAAAAGTTCGGCGCGATATTCCGCCGGGGTGCGGTACTCGAGCGAACTGTGAGGACGACTGGTGTTGTAGTCGTCGCGGAAGCTCCGGGCGAGGCACTGCGCTTCAAGCACGCTGGCGAGCAGCTCACGATTGAGGCATTCGTCGCGGAATCGACCATTGAAGCTTTCATTGATTCCGTTCTGCCACGGACTCGCTGGTTCGATGAAACGCGTGGCGATGCCGGTCGTGCGCAACCAAGTTTGGAGATGCTTGGCGATAAACTCGCCGCCATTGTCGCAGCGTAAGTGGCGTGGTGGCCCATGCAACGCGACCGCGCTCTGCAGGGCCGCCACCACCTCGCGGCTACCCATCCGGCGACTCGCCACGATGTCGAGGTTGTAGTGACTGTATTCATCCAAGAGGGTCAGAAACTTTACCGTCGTGCCCTGCTGCGTGACATCAAAGACCACGTCGACGCACCAGACATCGTTGACGCCGTCGGACTTGATTTTTGCGTCCGGTCGCGGCGGGGTTTTTGGCCGCACCGCTGGCCCGATGATCTGTAAGCCCGCGCGGCGCCGCACGCGTTGCACGGTGCGCAAAGCGCAATTCAGCCCCTGTCGGGGCAGAATCGCATGCACCCGCCGGTAGCCATAGCGTGGATGAGCCTGCGACAGCTTCAGGATCGCTTGCTCCAATTGCACGGACCGGGGCGTCGGCGCCAGTGGCGCATAATGCCACGTCGAGCGCCCCAGCCCAAGGTAACGACAGGCCTGTCGGCCCGTGCATTGCCCCGCTTTCACCACACTGGAGGCCGCCCGTCGTTTCTGCGTCGGGCTTACCATTTTTTTCCATTCACCTCTTTGAGCACCTGGATATGCAGCGCCTGATCGGCGACCAGTCGCTTCAGCCGTGCGTTCTCATCGCGCAGCCCCCGCAGTTGTTGCAGTTCGTTCAACTCCATCCCGCCATACTGGTTCTTCCAGCGATGGAAGGTGGCGAGACTGATGTTCGTTTCCCGGCAGACGGTCGCGGCCGTCTCCCCGCTTTCCGCCCGGCGCAAGATCGCTACGATCTGCTCCGGGGTGTGTCGTTTTCCTTTAGGCATCTGGTTCCTTTTTTGTAGGCTCAGTCTCTTATCAGCAATGGCTCAGTTTGGGTGAGTCAGGTCAGCCCCTGCGGCTCCGGCATAGTCGGCCGTTGGCGGCGGCGTGCCTTCTGAGACGCTCAACCCGAGCGAAGGCTCCACATCAAACAAAACTGGGCTGCGGCCGAATGCAGGGACGTTTTCGTTAGCGAGCCGGGTGGGAGTTGCTGAACGGCGGGTTAGGGATAATCCGCCCTACCACGGAACCTGGACCCAGCCAGGACTAGGTTTTCGACGGAGAGGCGGGTGGCTTCTGGTTTGCAGCGATAGCCGGCACGGCCGGTGCGGGCGGCATGGCCGGCGGTCCGACGACCTGCATGATGCGGGCGATGAGTTTCCGGGCGCGGATGACACCGGCGATGCTCAGGGTTTGCTTATCGTGCACGACCGGGAGCAGCTTGTGGCCATGTTCCCGGAAAGCGGCGGCGGCTACGAGGCAACTGTCGGTGGTCAAGATGACGGCAGGATGCCGGATCATAAATTCGGAGAGGGGAGTTTCCGGACTGGTGCCGGTCGCCTGGGCGCGGAGCAAGTCGGTGAGGGTGACGAGACCTTCGAGCTGGTCTCCGTCGGACGAAACAAAAAAGAATTGCTCGTCGCTCTCGCCAAAGCGGCGGGTGACATCGAACAAGGTTTCGGTGGGGCGCAGCAGAGGCTTCGGCGCGGGCTCGATGAAATCGGCGAGTTTGAATTCCCGCAAGGCGAGGCGGACGCGCGGGCGTTCCTGCCAGACATTCGGCATGCGGCGCGCGATGGTGGCCATGAGCGCACTGCGCAACGGGGCGAGGGTTTTGGAAATGGAGGTGAAGACATTCCGCCCCATCACGATCACTTCGACGCTGGAGCGCGCCCGGATCGACGCGCTCCGCGGGCGGTTGTTGTCGATGAGCGCCTGCTCCCCGAAGAAACTACCCGGGCCCAGCGTGGCGATGATTTCGCCATCGGGGTGATCCGGGCTGGCGCGGCAGATTTCCACTTCGCCCTGCTCAATCACATAAAAATTCGCGGCGACATCCCCCTGCTTGAAAATGTAGTCGCCCGTTTCGTAGTGCGCGTGGGTGACGCGGTCGGTGACTTCGGTCTTGATACAGCTAAGGTCGCGCGGGAAGAGCACCAGCCACGCCCAGTCGAAACCGACCTGGATGCGTCGGGACCAAGCGGGAAGCTTGAAGAGGTAAACGCCGCGCCAGGCAAACCAGGCCCAAAAGCCGGAGAGTTTGAAACCGAACATCTCGGCGACGGCATTGTGACCGCCGATCGAACACAGTTGTCCCAATACCCGGAAGGAGAACGGCCGGGTCGGTTCTTCGTTAAGCACGCGGAGTACGTTCTCGGCGCATTGCCGGCCCTGCCGTTCCGCGAACTGCCCGGTGGGAGGCGAGGGCTGGCCGTCGAGTGCGTTGATGATCAGAGCGCAGTCCCCGATGGCCCAGACGTTGTCTCGGCCGCGCAGGCGCATATCGGGATCGGTCAGCAAGCGGCCCTTTTCCTTGGGCGTGTCGAGCCGTTCGACGATGGGGGCGATGGTGGTGCCGATGGTGCAGACGATGGTGCCGCCGTGAACAAAGGTCTCACCGAGACCGACGCCTTCGCCCGTGGCGAGCTGGACACGGGCGTTGAGTTTGATGGTCACCCCCGCCTTGGCCATTTTGGCCCGCGCGAACTCGCGCAGCTGCGGGCTGATTTCCGGCAACAACTGTTCGCGGGAGTGAATGAGGGTAACGGTGATGTCTTCCTCTTTAATATTGCTGTAGAAACGCTGGCTGCAGCGGACGAGATCGTTGATTTCGCCGGCGGTCTCGACGCCGCTGTAACCACCGCCCACGACGATGAACGACAGGTACCAGCGCCGGCGCACGGGGTCGTCGCAGACCTCCGCTTTTTCAAGTTGCGAGAGGATATGAGTGCGCAACACGGCGGCGTCGCCGACGGTTTTCAACGGATGGGCGTGATCGGCCATGCCCGGCACGACGTTCAGGTTGGAGACATTGCCGCAGGCGATGATGATGTGATCGTAGTTGAGCTGACGGGGCAGGCCGTCATGCCCCTCGTATTCGAGACAGTCACTCGCGAGGTCGATGCTCTTCACTTCCTCGGTGCGACACATCACATCTGGCAGCAGCTGACGGAGCGGGACGATGACATCCTGAAGATTGAGCGACGAGCCGACGGCATCAGCCAGGAGCGGACTGAATACGAGGTGATTTTCCTTGTTGAAGAGGATGATCTCCGCGTCGCCATGGCGCAGCCCTGCGCGCAGGGTGCGGGCGCATTTTACGCCGCCGAAACCTCCACCGATGATGACAATGCGTTCATGGGACATACGAGTGTGGCGAAAAATTATCCGGTCAGGTCCGGATTGCAATCCGCAGGTTGCAGTGGGCTTCAAGCATACCGGAAGGGGAAGACATCGGCGGAGGCTTGGTCCCTCTTGGGTTCGAGCTAAATTCCGCTGTCACAACCGATCACATTAACCACGGATATCACGGATGACCACGGATGCAGAAATAATCCATGGGGAAAAATCCGATCAAACCACCCCTTCACCTGCGAGGTGAAAGTCCAGGGTTGGATGAAGGGAAGACCACGGCGAGGTCGCCATGGCTCCAGAAAGGAAATGCCTGGAGCGCGGGCGAACCCGCTCGCCGGGGCGGGGTGGCCCATGCCTCCGACGCCCACTTCAGGCGGGGAAGCTTGTCCCGAGGATCTTTATTTTTTGACTGCGGCTTTCGGAATGATGCGGAAAATCGACGCCTGATTGGGCCGGAAATAATCCCGGGCCATCCGGTTGATTTCAGGGAGAGTTGCGCTGCGGAGGATTTCCGTTCCGTGATCGCGCATTTCAGCTGATTCGGGGTAGCGGGCGCCCTCATCCAAGGCGGAGCGCCAGTAGCTGTTGGTTTGCTGTGAGCGCTCGCGGGCCGCCAGCTGCACCTGTTGGACGCGCTGAAGCTCGTCGGCACTGATCCCTCCTTTCGCGAGCCTGGCCACTTGTTCCTGGACAGCTTTCTGCACGCGCAGGAGATCGGCGGGATTCGCTTCGACCTGGCAGGTCAGCCAGCCGTAGTTGTGGAAGTCGCGGTGCATTTCCACGCCGGTGGAAGGCGAGTAGGTTTTGCCCATGGTCTGCCGGATCGAAATGCGCAAGCGATCCTCCAAGATATCCATCATCAATGCCAGCCGAAGCTGCTCTGCACCGCTGACGTGTTTTGGCAGGGGCCAGTAGAGCTGGACGAATCCGCTTTCCGACTTCGTGCCTTCGACGGTCCAGGTAAAGTCGAAAGGTTTTTTCGGAAAGGGCACCGTCCGGTATTTTTCAAGGTCGGGAGTTGGGAGCAGGGCAGGCAGGGCGCCCACGGTTTGCGCCACGACCTGCACTGCGGCCTCGAGGGAAATGTCGCCGACCATGATTACCTCCATCGGCGCAAATTTCACCTGCGGCATGAACCAGTTCTTGAAGTCCGTCAGGGAATACGCGTCCAGGGAGGTACGGCGTGGCATGCCAACCCGTGAGTCACCGCCGGCCAGTTGGGGCCCGATCAATTCGTTGATGACGCCTTGAGGACCGTCCCAGAATTGTTGATAGGAACTGGCGAGGGTGGCATTGGTCTGGGACCGGCTCTCTTCGCGGAAGGCGGGATCAACGATGAAAGCGGTCAGTAGCTGGGTGAAAAGCAGGGTGTTTTCAGGCGTCGAGGTGGTCGTGAATAAAAACCCGTCGGTTCCGACATTGAAGACAACACTGCCGTGAGTCCCAGTCAGGATCTGGCCCAATTCATTCAAGGTGTGCTTGCCCAACCCGCCGAACAGCTGGCCCATGGCGAGCATGCCCAGCCCTGGTTTGTCGACGGGCTCGTTCAGTCGTCCTATGCCGAAGCGGATGGAGACCTGGACGGAATTTGTCTCGAACGCCGTCTGTTTGAAATGCAGGCGAACGCCGTTGCGAAACGTGATTTCCCAGCTGTCGGACCCTGACAGCTGCGTCTTCGCCGCCACCTCTCCGGGCAGGCCGAAATTGGTGTAGCCAAAATGGGCGGTGGCTTGGTCGTCGGGCGCACCCAATGGAATCGTGAGCCCCTGGTCGTGAACTTCGGCGACGTCGGAAGGCGTGGCGGTGAAGCTGGCGTTCGACGTGACTAGAATGGCTTTTCGGCCGTTGTTCCAAGCCTCATTCAGTGCCGCCTGGCAGGTTTCAGTGGTCAGGTTGGGAAGTGCGGCGGAAACGAATGACCACTGGCTTTCGGGGCTCATGACGATTTCGTTGTTGGCGAACGAAGCGGTCAGCTCGTCTGCCAGTTCGGATGAGGTTTTGCTTTTCTTGGTGGTGATGGCTTCTTTGAACCAGCTTTCGAGGCCAAGGCGTCCTCGTGCAATCTCCGCCGCGGTGAACCCCTGGCTCTGGGCGCGGCGCAGTTCCAGGGTGAGATCACGCAGTGCCGCTTTCCATTGGTTGATACTGGTGCCGCATTCAAAATGTGAGCGCAGATAAACCTGCTCCACCGCCGCGGTTTTCATACTGAAGCCGCCTTCCGGGGAATCCTTCCGGGCTGCCAGCCGGTCCGTGCGCTGCGCGATACTGTGATACGCAGCGTCGAGGTAAAGGCGGTTGATAAAATCCTTCGAACCAAAAGCGTGGGGAGTATTATTCCGGATGTTCTCCAACGTGAGTGAAGTCCCGAGCATGCCCGGATCGCGGTGGATGTTGACGAGGAATTTTTCGTTTGCTTTGACGGGCGCGAGCACGGGTTCGGGACGGGGTGGGGCGGACGATTTCAAGTCGTCAAATGCCCGCCGGATTTCTCCCTGCACTTCTGAAGCGGTGATGTCACCGGTGACGACGAGGGTCATGCGCTCGGGCTGATACCAGGCGTGATAGAAGGCCTGCAGCGCCGCCGGGGTGGCGTGTTCGATAATCTCGGGCGATCCGATGGGCAGGCGTTCCACGAGAAGGGATACCGGATACAGGATCCTCGTCTGTTCGATTTCGTTTCGCATGGCCATGGTGTCGCGCACGCGACCTTCGGCCCGGATAATCCCGCGTTCCTGTTCCACCGCCGCCGGGTCGAACAAAATTCCGTCCGCATAGTCGCGCAAGATTTGGAGGGCTTCCCGCAGATTTCCGGAATTGTTGTTGTTCAACTCCAGCTTGTAGATCGTGGACGAGTATGAGGTAAAGGCGTTGACGTCGGCGCCGAATCCCATGCCCTGGCGTTGCAGAAATTCCACGAGTTTTCCGGCGGGGAAATGGGTGGTGCCATTAAAGGCCAGGTGCTCGACGAAATGAGCCAGCCCTAATTCAGCTGAGTTTTCATGGAGCGATCCGGCGGCGACATACAACCGCAGGCTGACCGCACCCTTCGGATTGCCACTGGGGAAAACGGCCAAGCGGACGCCATTGTCCAGGCGGCCAAAGGTGATGCGGGGATCAGGCGCGAGATCGCTGCCTTCATGGGGCCATGGCATTCCGGTGGAAGCAAAAGCGGATGGCACGGACAGCAGGCAGCAAAAAACCAGCGCGATAATACACCTCATGGGAGTTTATAGGAGGGGCGTGCAGCGGGGAGCAACGGCTTTGTTCCCGGATGCAACAGGGTGGGGATGCACCCCCAGCAGTTTCGTGGCTGGGGCCGGCTACTACATAAAAAAGATCGCGGGAACCCATGCCGCAAGGGGCTTACTATAATAAAGTATGAATAACTCAAAAACCCACCTACTTCGCCTTGCCGCCGGTCTCGTTGCCGCGACGTTCCTTTGCAGTCTCCCAGCGAAAGCTGCGAGTTCCACTCTTTCCCATTCCGACCGCATCTTCCTGGAAAAAGCCGCCAAAAGCGGAATGAAAGAGGTCGATGTGTCCCGGGCGGTGCAAGACCGAGTCGTTAACCCGCAGGTCAAAAGCACCGCCACCATGATGATCGCTGAACACACCGCCGCGAATGAGGAGTTGAAGGCTTTGGCGGCCAGCAAGGGCGTGACTCTTCCTGCGGAAACCGTGAAGGTGAGCGAGAAATGGTCGAAGAAGGACAAGGATTTGGATGACGACTACATCAAAGAAATGAAGGAAGATCACGAGGACGCCGTTGAGCTCTTCGAAAAGGCCGCCAAGTCGGACGACGCTGATATCGCCGCATTTGCGCGCAAGACCCTGCCCGCACTCCAACATCATCTTTCGATGGTGAAGGAAATTAAGAAAATGAGGTGAGTCTCGGGTGAACCGACCCGATTTTATTTTCCTAGCGGAGCCTTCCGGCTCCGCTTTTTTTTTATTCCCTGTGCGTCTGATGCTCCGGAACTGCCGCCGGCTTGGATGAGGAAAAGATCACGGGTGGTCGCCGTGGCTCCAAAAAGGAATGGCTGGAGCGCGCGGTGCTTCGAGCTGGACGATAACCGATAGCGTCCCGCATGACTGGTGAACCAGCGGCGACAAATCAGCGCTCGGGGCTGCGGTGAAAATCGATCACGCGGTTCGACCCTGCCGCTTATAAGGTCTTCAAGTATTCCACGAGGGCGTCCTTCTCGCCGGAGCTGAGTGTAATGCCGTAGCGGTGGCCTTGGTTGCCGTTGCCGCGTTCGGTCACATCGTGTTTCCAGCCCAGGCGTCTGGTGTCGAAACCGTTCGTGACAAAACCGACATTGAGCGGGTCATAGACATCATAGCCGCGATAGAAAAGCTTTGGGCGTTCGCCCTCGGGTTTCAACAAGTCGCGCAGGGTGGGCACGGAGCCGTTGTGGAGATACGGGGCTCGCATCCAAATGCCGTCGAGTGGGGGCGACTGATAACCCTCAATCTTTACCATGTTGGGCCGGTTGATACCCATCTCCTTGACGCGGCGGTTGGCTTCGTCAGCGGAGGCTTGGAGCCAGGTGTCCATGCGTTCGCGGTCGGTGCCGATTTCAGCCGGCGGGACCGGCTTGTTGGTGTAGCGTCCGCCAACTTCATGGCAGGAGGCGCATTGCTGGGCGTAGATCGGCTGGCCTTGCGCGGCGAGGGTGGCGTCGACCGCAAAGGGATATTTAGGTGGCGGCATTTCGCTCAGAAAATTGTCGAGATCCTCCATGCGTTTGAGAAACCATGCGCGTCGTTTATGCGACCAGTTCCATTCGTCGAATGGCAGGTTGGGAT
>JANYDX010000250.1 GCA_025363395.1 Verrucomicrobiota bacterium | reverse complement strand
TAGGGCTGGCCTTCTTCAATGCGTTCCATGCGGCCGGGAACACCGGCAAAACTATTCAACCGCGCCGCAATCACCCGCGGATCACGTCCGAGCGCGTAGCATGCGGCGAAAGCAGCAAGCAGGTTGCTCACATTGTACCGGCCGATCAGGGGACTTTCAATTTCCAGCGCGCCCTCAGGCCACACGAGCTTGAACTGCGTGCCCTTGAAGTTGAGCCGGACCTCTTCCGCCCGGACAGTCGCGTCCGGCGATTCGCCAAAGGTAACCAGCCTGACGTGCGGCGGCGTCATCGCGGCGAGCTGCCGGCCGTAGGGATCGTCGAGATTGATCGCCGCCGCCTTCGGCGCAACGCCTGCCGCGCCCGTGAACAGCCGCGCCTTCACCTCGAAATAAGACTCCATCGTCTTGTGGTAATCGAGGTGGTCGCGCGTCAGGTTCGTAAACACCGCCACGCCAAATTGCATGCCGCGCACGCGCTGCTGGTCGATGCCGTGCGAGCTGACTTCCATCGCGGCCTGCCGGCAGCCGGCGTCGCGCATTTGCGCGAGCATGCCGAACAACTCCAGCGATTCCGGAGTCGTGCGATAGGACGGAACTACGCGGGCCCCGAGGTCGTAGTTCACCGTGCCAATGAGCCCGACCCGCTGCGCGCTCGTGGAGAGCAGGTGCTTGATTAGATTGGCGACGGTCGTCTTGCCGTTCGTGCCCGTGATGCCCAGGAGATCAAGGGACTTGTCGGGAAAATTATAGTACCGCTGCGAAACCTCCGAAAGGCACCGGCGCGCATCGGCGACCTGGATGTAGGTCACCCGGGTGGCGGTGCCGGCGGGGATTTTTTCCGCCACGATAGCCACGGCCCCGCGGTTGATGGCCTCGTCGATGAAGGAATTGCCGTCGGCCCGGCGGCCGGGGAGCGCAAAAAACAAATTGCCCGCCATCACGCGACGGCTGTCCATCGCGAGACCGGAGATCGGGCGGTCGAGATCGCCCTTGCTGGCGACGATGTCGCCGTCGTGGAAGTAGTCGGAAAGCTTCGGGGCCATTTTAAAGATACGCTGGGTGACGCGTGAAGCCGCGCGCTTGCGGTTGAGCGGCTGGGCACGAAACGCGGCGATGAGCGGATGATTCTGCGTGAGGTATCCGATCACAATACACCTCCATGCATCGCGAGCAAATTGCCGGAGACCGGCACGACAGGCTTGATCTCGTAATACTGGATGAGCTGTTCGGCGATATGGTGGAACGAAGGTGCGGCGACGACGCGGCCCCACGCCATATGGTCACCCGTCGTAACTTTGCCGTCATCCACGATCACCGAGAGCACGATCTGCGGCCTACTCGCCGGAAAAAATCCCACGAAGGAACCGACATGCCGGTTGGAAACGTATTTGCCATCGATGAGTTTTTGGGTCGTCCCGGTTTTGCCGGCGACCTCAAAGCCGGGAATATCAAAACCCTTGGCGGTGCCCTCGCGCACCACGCCGGTTAGCAACTGCGCGAGCAACGCGGCCGTGCTCGGCCGGATCACCTGTTCCTTTTTCTCCGGGCCGAAGGTGCGGATGACCTTACCCTGGCTGTCGCGGATTTCCTTGATGATTTGCGGCCGGAGCAGCGCGCCGCCATTGGCCACCGCGCTCATGGCCATGTGAATCTGCAGCGGCGTCGCATCGACGGAATGGCCCATCGGCATGCGGGAGATCGTCAGCCCGTCCCATTGCGAAGGAGGAGCCAGGGTCCCGTGCACTTCGCTGCCGAGCTGGAATTTCGTGGTCTGGCCAAAACCGAATTTGCGGGCGTAATCGTAGAATTTTTGCTCGCCCATGAGCATGGCGAGCTGGGCGGCGCCCCGATTGCTCGAATGGGAAACGATCTCCGCCACGCTCAGCATGCCATACGGCTCGTCTTCCTTCGCCAGCTTGATGGTGCGGCCCTTGTACTCGATGGTCGGACTGCCGCAATCGAAGGAGGTCTGCGGCGTGACGAGACCTTCATTCAACGCCGCGCCCACCGCGACGATCTTGAAGGTCGAACCCGGCTCGATGCGGTCGGTGATCGCGTAATTGCGCTGAGCTTCCAGCGGGGCCTTGCTGTAGTTGTTCAGGTCAAAGCTCGGGTAGTTCGCCATGCCGAGAATCGCCCCGGTCTGCGGATCGCTCGCGATGATGGTCGCGAAGCGGGGATTAAATTTCATGGCGATGGTCTTGAGTTCATCCTCGATGATGTGCTGCACCACCGAGTCGATTGTGAGCACGACATCGTTGCCGTCCTGCACCGGGACTTCGCGCGAGCGGAACTGCGCCAGTTCGCGGCGCGCTCCGTCTTTCTCAGATTCAATCCAGCCGTCCTGGCCCTTGAGATAGAGATCGAAATTATGTTCGGCTCCGGTCACCGGTGTGCCTTCCTTGTTCAGATAGCCGATCACATGGGCCGCCAGACCGTCGCTGGGATAAGTGCGGCGGTACACGCGCTCGAAGGTCAGACCCTGAAGCTTCACGTTCTCCTGCTCCTTGGAAAGTTTTCCCGGCAACTTAAGTTTCTGAATGCTGGCGAAAGTCGACTCATCCACGCCCTCCCGCAGTTTCACCCAGCGGTCCTTGACCAAACCGTCCGGCGTGCCATCGCGCTTGTCCTTCTCAATGGAAGTCAGGCGCATCTTGGGCTCGAAAAATTTTCCCAGTTCCGCCGCGGTCATGCCGAGCAGAGCGGCGCACTGCGCCCGGAGATTTTCCTGATCGCTGCGCTTGCGGGCCCGTTTCGCCTCGTTTTTTTCCTCCGCCAGATAATCCGCCAGCATCCACGGATCCACGGCAATGGTGAGTTCGGAGCGGCTCGTCGCGAGCAGATTGCCGTGAGTGTCGAGAATCGTGCCGCGTCGCGCATGCTCGACCACGATCTGGCGGCGCGCCCGTTCCACAAATTGCAAGAGGGAGTCGCGGTCCACCACCTGCAGATACACCAGTCGCACGCCCACGCCCATGAAGCAAAAGATCACGCCCAGCGCGAGCAAGGTCAGACGGTTGGAAGCAAAACCCTTCGACATGGCTTAGCGGAGAGAAGCGGTGATGATCTTGAAGGTGTATGGCTTGCCGCCGACGCCTTCGGACCCCAGCCGGTCCGACGCGCCATCAAAAATCTCGCGGTTGCGCTTCGAGGCGAGGCGCAGTTCGACTGAGCCTTCCACCCGTCTGATCTGGCTTTCGCTCGGCGTGACCAGGGCCAGCTGCATGGTCTCATTCTGCCGCAGGAGCGCGCTGGGATTCAGGGCGGCCGCGACCTCGGCGTTTACCTCGTCCAGCCGGCGCTCCACGTCGGCGATTTTATTTTCGAGGACGTGGCTGCGGTTGGCCGCGCCGGAAATTCCCTGCCGTACCCAGACGGCACCGAGGCCAAGTGAACCGGAGAAAACGAGCAGGAGCAAAGTCAGCGCAACGAGCTGGCCGACGAAGGCGCGGGCGGGAGGTGGTCTCATGAAAGGTCAGAGTTTGCGGAGGACGCGCAGCTTGGCGGAGCGGCTCCGGGGATTGGCGGCGATTTCAGTTTCGGTGGGAGTAACGGGCTTGCGCGTGAGAGCGTCCGCGTACTTGACCCGGAGCTGCTGCGGCGTGGCATCGTTGGCATCGACCGGCAGACCGCAGACTTTGCGAAAAAACTGTTTCACCGGCCGGTCCTCGAGGGAGTGAAAGCTGATCACGGCCATCACGCCGCCGGAGCCCAGTTTCTCGAACGCCGC
>JANYDX010000175.1 GCA_025363395.1 Verrucomicrobiota bacterium | reverse complement strand
GCGGACGAGCCTCCGCCGCTTCCTCCAGAACAGAGCATGCTCGTGGTCGACGACAACGCCACCTCCCGCATTATTCTCGAACGGCAGCTCAGGCAAATGGGCGTGGCGGAAGTGGTCGCGGTTGACAGTGCTTCGGCCGCGCTGCGTGAGTTGCGCGGGCGGACCACCGCGGCGCGGCGGTTTAATGGTGCGCTGCTTGACTGGCACATGCCGGAGGTCGACGGCATTGCCCTGGCTCTCGCCATTCGCACCGATCCCGCCATCGCGGACACGCCGTTGCTCCTGCTTTCGTCATCGGTGCAGCCGCCCGACTCCGTCATGGTCGAGGCCATTAAATTTCAACTCATCGTGCCCAAACCGGTTTCGATGGAACAACTGCATCGGAGCCTGCGCGAACTTCATTCCAACTGGTCGTCTACCCCCGAGAAGCCGCAACGACTGGAAGTCCCTCGGACCCGCCTCCACTTGTTGGTGGCGGAGGACAATGAGGTGAACCAGCTCGTGGTCCGTCTCATCCTCGAGAAGCTCGGCCATACCTGCAAAATCGTTTCGGATGGTGCTGCCGCGCTGATCGCGCTGGCCGGTGGTTCCTTTGACGCCATTCTTATGGATTGCCAGATGCCCGGGGTTGACGGTTACACCGCCACCCGCTGCATCCGGGCGGGGGAGGTGAAGGGGGCCGACGCGCGCATCCCCATCATCGCGTTGACGGCTTACGCGATGCCCGGGGACCGGCTGAAATGTATTTCCGCCGGCATGGACGACTATCTCAGCAAGCCAGTGCAGACTGCGGCGTTGACGGAGGCATTGCAGCGCTGTTGTGGCGCGGGTTCCGAACCTCTGACGCCGCGGCTGCCGACTGAGTCGGACCGGCCGGAGCTGGCAGTGCTCGATCTCAACCAGCTGGACGTTCTCCGCAAACTGCCGGGCAAAAAAAGTGCCGCTCTGCTCGATGAGTTGGTGGAGATTTTCCTACACGATACTCCGGTGGCGCTCGCCGAGTTGGGCACCTTTTCCGCTCAACACCAGCCCGAACGGCTCGTGTTGCTCGCTCATCGGCTGGCCGGCAGTTGCGCAAATTTCGGTGGTCGCGCCATGCGGCAGGCGGCTCAGGATCTGGAGAAAGCGGCGGCGACTGGCCGGTGGGCCCAGGTGCCCTCGCGGCGCACAGAGCTTGAGCACGAATGGGCACGCTTGCGCAGGGCACTGGAGCAGTTAAGCTCTCCCAGCCGATGAATATTTTGATTGCCGATGACGACGTCATTGCGACGTCCGTGCTCGAGGCGTCCTTGCGCCGGTTGGGACACGAGCCCGTGCTGGCGGCGGATGGTCAGGCCGCTTGGGAGGCGTTTATGGCGAAGCCGGCGCAAGTTGTGGTGAGCGACTGGATGATGCCCGGGATCGACGGATTGGAGCTGTGCCGCCGCATCCGGGCACGCGGCGGCGAATATACTTATTTCATTCTCATCTCCAGTCTTGATGCGAGTGGGGAAAACCTGGAGCGTGCCGTCGAGGCTGGGGCCGACGATTTCCTGAACAAACCGGTGAACCCGCAGGAACTCTGGAGCCGGTTGCGCGTGGCAGAGCGCATTCTCAACTACGCCACCCAAGTCCAGCAGTTGCATCAAATCATCCCGATCTGTGGCTATTGTAAGAAAGTGCGGGACGACAAAAATTACTGGAGTCAGGTGGAGGAGTATCTTTCCCAACAAACCGGCAAAAGCCTCAGTCATGGAGTTTGTCCCGAGTGCTACGAACGCGTGCTGGTTCCTCAGATGCGGCAAATGGGCACGGTGCCTCCGGTTTATCCCGTGAACAAATAACCTTGTCGTGGTGTTTCACCGACGGAGCACCGCGCGGGCCAGGCGGTGGTCGCCATCGTTGGGTGCCGGCTTCAAGCCGAGCGCGGCGCAGAGTAGATTGTAGACGTGGATATTTTCCACGGCGGGAATCTCGACGCCGGACTTGAA
This sequence comes from Verrucomicrobiota bacterium, assembly GCA_025363395.1. Lineage (GTDB taxonomy): Bacteria > Verrucomicrobiota > Verrucomicrobiia > Opitutales > Opitutaceae > Lacunisphaera. Next base: position 994 of record JANYDX010000175.1, on the reverse strand, counting down.
CGCCGGGCCGCTGGCGATAAAGAGTGCTCCCATATCTGGCGAGGCGGGATCGTAGCCGTGGGTGCCATGGTCATAGCTCGGCTGGCGCTTGGGCCAGCCGAGCTTGGTGTCAATATTCCAGCCGTCGTCGGCGATGAGCACCACCGGTGGGATGCGGGGATTGTCGCGGTAATGCAGCTGTTCCGGCACTTCCTCGCGCAAAAAAACCTGGAGGTGTGATACGTGTTTCGCGCGGATCTTCGCCACGAGTTCGGCGGCGGTTTCGGTCTTCGGTCGGACGCCGCCATTCGGTCCGTAGGATTCCACCTGCACCGTGGAAAGGTCCATCAGGTCGTCCAGGAATATTATCCGGTCGGAACTGCATGGCGTCATGCCATGATCGGACACGACGACGAGATTGGTTCTCTTGCGGAGGCCGCGGGCTTCCAGGCCGGCGAGCAGGCGTCCCACCGCGTCATCGGCTTCCTTGACGGCGGCGGCGGTCTCCGGGGCATCGGGTCCTGCTTTGTGTCCGACGACGTCGACCACATTGAGGTAAAAGGCGATACGCACGCTTAAGATGAGCATCAGGTGTAAAAACATCCATACAAACCAAGCCAGGTAACCACTAAATTTTATGAAGGGTAACTCAACAACTGCCTTGTGTTTGCCTATGGTAGCCATTGAGCCAAGGTCGGTATACTCATATTTTTTGAGTGGTTTAAGTTGAACCAAAGCACTTAGGTTTTTTGCCAATAACTTGCCTTGATTAATGGCAACATTGGCCAATTGCGGATGTCCGTTTGGATACTTTTCTGTTTTCATCAAAGCAATATCTCCAAGTGCATAGATATTGTTTTCGCCTTCAATTTTATTGTATCTGTCAACAATGTACCTGTTTGATTTTGTGATCATTTCAGGGTTGATACCTTTAATTAAATTACCGGTAACACCCGCAGCCCATATCAGGTTATGACAAGTAATGCTTTCGCCGTTACTCAATAAAATGTTTGAA
>JANYDX010000017.1 GCA_025363395.1 Verrucomicrobiota bacterium | reverse complement strand
CGAACTGGACCGGCAGCAGGCCGGCGGCGGCACCTGTCCGCCTTGGCTCGTGGACCGGCTGTTCCGCAATCTCCTCACCGATTCCAGCGGCAACGCCCATCGCTCGGAGTTCAGCATCGACAAGCTCTATGATCCCGGCAGCGCCACCGGGCGCCTCGGGCTGGTGGAAATGCGCGCCTTCGAAATGCCGCCGCACGCGCGCATGAGCCTCGCGCAACATTTGTTGCTGCGCGGACTCGTCAGCAAATTCTGGCAAAAGCCCTACACCAATGACCTCGTGCGCTGGGGCACTGACATTCACGACCGGTGGATGCTGCCGCATTTCTGCCAGACGGACTTCGCGGATGTCGTGCAGGATCTGCAGGCGGCGGGCTATCCGTTCAAGGCCGACTGGTTCGCGCCCCATTTTGAATTCCGTTTCCCGCGCATCGGGGAATTCGCCCAACGCGATGTGAAGATCGAGCTGCGCACTGCACTCGAACCCTGGCACGTGCTCGGCGAGGAAGGCAGCACGGGCGGCACAGTGCGCTACGTGGACAGCTCGCTTGAGCGCATGCAAGTGAAGGCCACCGGCCTCATCGGCGACCGTTTCGCGGTGTCCGTGAATGGCCATCGTCTGCCGATGCATGCCACCGGCACCAATGGGGAAGCCGTGGCCGGAGTGCGCTACCGCGCCTGGCAGCCGCCGAATTGCCTGCAGCCCACCATCGGCGTCCACGCTCCCCTGACCTTCGATCTCGTGGACACCTGGAATCAGCGCTCGCTCGGTGGCTCGACTTATTATGTGGCCCACCCCGGCGGACTCAGCCCGGAAACTTTCCCGGTGAATTCAAATGAAGCCGAAAGCCGCCGGCTGGCGCGGTTCATTTCTTTCGGCCACACGCCGGGCGGACAACCGGTGAACCTGCCCCCCGCCGCGCAGCCGGGAGCACCGTTCACGCTCGATCTCCGGCACGCGTGAGGGATTGACGAAGGCGTCGCCTGATCCGTTTCGTTCGGCGACGCCCCCACTCGCCGCTTGCCACGCCCGCTGCATCCGAGAAAATTCAGCTGCCCCACGATGTCCCTGTCGCCTTTCCCCTCCCGTTCAGCTCCGCTCGGCTACGCCAGCAAAGGCAGCCGTTACGACGAATGCGTGGATGCAACCGGCCGGCTGCGCGCGCCGTGGTCGGGCTTTTTTGACTACCTGGGCGCCGATCCGGCGGCCAAGCTGCGCACCGCCACGGATGCGTGCCATCGCGCGATCATCGAGCAAGACGTGAGCATGAACGTCTACCTCGGCCAGCAATCAGGCTCGCAGCCGTGGCCGCTCGACGCTGTACCGCTGCTGATCGGTGCCACCGAGTGGAAACAAATCACCCGCGGGCTCCGCCAGCGGGCCCACCTGCTCAACGCGCTGCTGGTCGACCTCTACGGCCCGCAAAAACTTCTCCGCGAGGGTCACCTGCCGGCCAAACTCGGCATGGCCAATCCGCATTTTCTGCGCGCGTGTGCGGGGCTCGGCAAACCCGACGGAGTCTTTCTGCACAGTTATGCAGTGGATCTGGCGCGCTCGCCGGACGGGCAGTGGTGGGTGATCGAAGACAGGCTCGATGCGCCGTCCGGGCTCGGCTACACGCTGCAAAATCGCATTATCGCCCGGCAGTCGCTGCCCGATGTTTTCCATCGCGCGCCGGTGCAACGGCTCTACCAGTTTTTCCAGGACTACCGCGTCTCGCTCGAAGCCCTCTCGCGCAACCGCGAGTCGCCGCACATCACCCTGCTCTCGCCGGGTCCGGCCAACGAAACTTATTTTGAACAGGCCTACCTCTCGCGCTACCTCGGCTACACCCTCGCGGAAGGCGAGGATCTCGTGACGCGCGACGGGCAGGTGTTCCTGCGCACCGTGGGCGGGCTGAAGCGCACCGACGTGCTGGTCCGCCGCGTGGATTCCGATTTCTGCGATCCGCTCGAACTCGATCCCCACTCGCTGCTCGGCGTGCCCGGGCTCGTGCAAGCCGCCCACGGCGGCCAGATCGCGCTCGCCAACCAGCTCGGCGCACGCGCCCTCGAAACGCCCGCGCTGCTCGCTTTTCTCCAGCCGCTCTGCCGTCTCCTCCTCGGCGAACCATTGCTCCTTCCGAGCGCCGGCACGTGGTGGGGCGGACAGGAGGGCCCGCTCAACTACATCCTCGAGCACCTGCCGGATCTCGTCGTGAAACCCGTTTTCCGCACCGCCGGGGCGCCGCCGCCGCGTTACGGCGCACGCATGGGCAAGGCGGCGCGCGCGGCACTCGCCGACGAAATCCGCGCCCAGCCCTGGGCGTGGTGCGGCCAGGAACGCGTGCTGCACGGGACGACTCCCGGCTGGCACGAGGGCAGCCTGCGGCCCATGCCTTTCATCACCCGGTTTTTCCTCGCGTGGCACGAAGGCGATTACACCGTGATGCCGGGCGGGCTCACCCGCTGCAACCCGAAGGGCGAGGACATGATTGTTTCCCTGCAGCAAGGCAGCATCAGCAAAGACACCTGGGTCTTGCACGAGGGAAAAACCGACACGACCCCGGCTTTGCCGCCCGCCCACATCACCGAGGCGCTGCGCCACCCGGCCGCGACGCCCAGCCGCATGGCCGATAATTTTTTCTGGCTGGGCCGCTACCTCGAACGATGCAGCCAGGTCGTGCGCAAACTCGAAAAAATCGGTCCTTTGATCCGCGACGAGATCGCCATGCTCGATCCCGCGGTGGCGGCCGATACCATGCGGCTCGTGCTGTCCTCGCAAGACACCATCGCCCCCGCCGGAGCTACCCTCGAACACCAGACAGCCTTGCTGCGGCAGGTGGCGGGACAGCGCAGTCGCGGCTCCAGCCTCGCCGCCAATCTCGATTATCTCGGCAGTCTGCTCGACCGCATCAAGGTGCGCATGCCACCGGAGGCGGGCCAGATGTTGCGGCAGATGAGGCGGCGCCCCGCAGTGCTCGACGCGGCCGCCTGCTCGGCGTTGCAGCAACAACTCACCGCATTCGAGGGCCTGACCGCGGAAGCGATGCCCCGCGACACGGCCTGGCGCTTTCTCGATCTCGGCCGGCGCATTGAGCGCGGCACCCAGCTGCTCTCGCTGCTGCATGCTCTCCTCCACCCTCCCGACGGGCGTCCGCCTACCGAGTTCCGCCTCCAGACCGTGCTTCACCTCTCGGACTGTCTCTCCACCTATCGCAGCGTTTTCCACGGCTCCCTCAACACGGAGGCTGCGCTCGACTGGTTGTTCCACTCGCCGGAAAACCCCCGCGGCCTGCACTTCCAGATCGACCGCATCAACACCCATCTCGGCACCCTGCCGGAGGCACTTGCCCCGCAGGCCGTGGCGGCGTTGCGAACCCTGGCCTCCCGCATGTTGAGCGGCGTGCGCCTCGCCAAACTCGCCGAGCTGGCCGCCGACCCACTCAAGGCGAGGGCAACTTTCCTGGAACTGCGGCTGGAACTCGCCGACATGAGCGACCAGCTCACCCAGATTTATTTCTCGCACGCCGTCGCAAGCTGAACCGACCGTTGCCATGCCCATCATCCGCATCACCCACCACACCACCTACCGGCATGGCGGACCGGCCACGGCCGCGTGGCAGATGTTGCAACTCCAGCCACGCAACGAGACCGCGCAGGAGTGTCTCGACTTCCAACTGGAGATCACGCCGGCCGCACCCGACCTGGCGACCCGCACGGATTATTTTGGCAACACCCACCATTTCTTTTCCATCCGCGAACCGCACAAGGAACTTTCCATCACCAGTCGCAGCACCGTGCGCCGCGGTCAGGAGTCGAGTCCGCTGCCCGGCATCACGCTGCCCCTCGCTGCCGCCCGGCCCCACGTCACCACCCTGATTCGTGAGCACGGCCAGTTTCAGCTGGAGCAATACCTGCACGCCACGACCGCCGTGCCGCTGCTGCCGGGAACCGCGGCGCTCGCGGCAGGACTTGATCCGTTGTCCACCCCTCTGCTGGAGTGGATCGACCAATTGGGCAAAAAATTTTCCGAGACCTTTGTGTTTGATCCAACCGCCACCGACATCAGCACACCACTGGCTGAAGTGCTGTATAATCGGCGCGGGGTCTGCCAGGATTTCACCCACCTCTTTATTAGCTGCGCCCGGCAACACGGTCTCCCGGCAGCTTATGTCAGCGGCTACCTCCTCACCAAGCCACCACCCGGGAAAAAGCGGCTGCTCGGAGCGGACGCGATGCATGCGTGGGCCTCGATCTTTGTGCCCGAGATGGGCTGGGTGGACTACGATCCCACGAACACCTGCTTCACCGGCAACGGACATATCGTGGTCGCCCGCGGACGCGACTACGCCGACGTGAGCCCGACGCGCGGGGTCTTCAGCGGCGGCGGCATCCACCGGTTGAAAATCGGCGTTACCGTGGAGCCGGAGAATGAGAGAGAGCTCATCCCCGAGTGAGAATCACGCAGCCGAGCCTTGCCCCCAGGCCGTGATTGCATCCCCCGCTCAACGTTTTGCGCCCAATGCGGCCACGATCCCTGCCCTTTTCGCCTCCACGGTCCGCAGCCCCGGGTTGCAAAGCCCGGTTTGACGACTTTGCTGATCTTCACCGCTTACCGTCCACAGTTCACTTTCATGTCCCTCACTCCCATTCCCGTCACCGTTCTCACCGGCTTTCTCGGCGCCGGCAAAACGACCCTGCTCAACCGCATCCTCACCGAACAACACGGCAAAAAAATCGCCGTCATTGAAAATGAATTCGGCGAGGTCGGCGTGGACAACCAGCTCGTCATTCAGTCCGACGAGGAAATATTCGAAATGAACAACGGCTGCATCTGCTGCACCGTGCGCGGCGACCTGATCCGCATCCTCGGCCGGCTGATGAAACGCAAGGACCGGCTCGACGCCATTCTCATCGAGACCACCGGCCTCGCCAATCCCGGACCGGTGGCCCAGACGTTTTTCTCCGATCCCGAGATGAAGGAAAATTACCGCCTTGACGCGATCGTCACGCTCGTCGACGCCAAGCACATCCTGCTCCACCTCGATGATTCGCCCGAGGCCATGAAGCAAATCGCCTTCGCGGATGTGATTCTACTCAACAAAACCGATCTTATCGCGCCCGCCGATCTCGATGCCCTGGAGAAACGCATCCACGTCATCAACGCCGTCGCCAAGGTGCACCGCACGAAAAATGCCGAGATCGCCCTCGACAAAGTTGTCGACATCGGCGGCTTCAATCTTGATCGCGCGGTGGACGTCGATCCGCAGTTTCTTGAACCCGAGTATCCCTTCGAATGGGCCGGGGCGTACCAACTGGCGCCCGGAGATTACAAGCTGAACATCGGCGCCCATCACCACGGACACGAAGGCCATGATCATGAACACGACCATGAATGCGGGGAAAGCTGCGGCCACGACCACAATTCCCTGGATGTGGTGGTCGCGCCGGTTACGGGAGAAGCGGCCACCTCGCCGCATTCGGACCGCACCGGGGGCCGCGCGGCTCCAGAATCCCACTACGCAGCAACGATCAAGGCGGCTGTGCTCACATTTTCCGACTGGGAAAAGATCACGCTGCCCGGCGAAATTATCGCAGCGGACGGAAAGCTCCATCGGGTCAAGCTCAAGGACGAGCACGGTGACTTCCGGGTGAAAATCACAACTGCCGGCCAGTACGTTTTATTCACCGGCCACGATGTTCCCACTCATCTGCATGCCCCCGACAACAGCGTGGTGCGCTACGGCTGGGACCAGACTTTCCGTCATGAGCACACCCACGACGAGGAGGTTTCCTCCGTTGGCATCAGCCTCGCAGGAGAATGCGACGGCAAGAAACTCAACGAGTGGATTTCCAAGCTCCTCGAGACCAAGGGCGGGGATATTTTCCGCATGAAAGGCGTGCTGGTCGTGAAAGGAACGAAAAAACGCTTGGTATTCCAAGGCGTGCACATGCTCTTCGACGCCAAGTTCGACCGCGACTGGAAGGACGGCGAAAACCGGACCAACACGCTCGTCTTCATCGGCAAAAACCTGGACCGCGCCGCGCTGACCGAGGGGTTCAAGGCGTGTTTGCTCAACTGATTTCAGGTGGGGGCGGGCGCCCTCCACCGCCCTTGCAGCTAGGTTGCCGAGACAACGGTCCCATCCCAAAAATGTGATCCAAGTCACCCCTGGCCCCCGTCTGCTCTTCCGCTTCATCGATTGTCTTTGGCCAATCGCCTTTCAGGAGCCGCGACAGTGAGCGGTCGGCGAGCAGCTTGCCGCCAGTCTGGCAACGCGGGCAGTAGTTCACTTCATTTTCCGCATAGCGAATCCGTTGCACCGCGGTTCCGCAGACGGGACATGACTGCCCGAATTTTCCGTGGACCGCCATGTCCGGCAGAAAAGCGGTAACCTTGGTGGGAAAATCAGCGCCCGTTTTTCGCCGTAGCTTTTCCGTCCATCCCTTCAACACCTCCTTCGTGGCCAAATGAAGACGCTCAATTTCTTCCCCGGACAGCCTGAAGGTCAGCATTACCGGCGATAACCGCGCCGCGTGCAAAATTTCGTCCGAATAGGAATTGCCGATGCCACTGAACAGATGTGGGGCGGTCAGCGACCGCTTGAGCGTGTGATTTTCGCGCTTCAACGCTGCGTGGAATTCCTCGAGCGAAGAGCCCAGCACGTCGATCCCCCCGCGATCATGCTCCGCCAACCCCGCATCATCGGCCACCACATGCAACGAGGCGCGGTGTTTCGTCCCGGCTTCAGTGAGTGTAAGCGTGCCTCGGCCAAAACCGAAATGCGCCAACGCATTTCGTGCGACCGGCTTGGCCGCGCCATCGACCCATTGCAACCGGCCCGCAATCATCAGATGCAGCACAAGCCAGTGGCCATCTTCGAAACGGAAGAGGATGCGTTTTCCGAGCCGGCGCAGGCTGGTCACACGTTTGCCGACCAGCGAATGGATGGGCGGCAGCGCGGTCCGGAGCACGAACGCATCAACCATTCGGATTTTCTCCAGCAACCGTCCAACCACCCGGCGCTCCAGCGCTTCGAGATAAATTGTGATATCAGGCAGCTCCGGCATGCGGTCTGATGATTGGGCGCAGCGAGGCGCCGTGGGCAAGCTTGGATTCTCAGCCGTGCGCCCACAGGCGCGCGAAAATTTCCGGGGCGAAGACAGCCCTTCGTGACTTTTTGCGGCTTGGTTCGCAGGGGACATTTCCCCACCAGCTCAAAGACTTTTGAGGTAAGCCACGAGATCGGCCACCGCTTGGGCGTTAAGTCCCAGTTGATCCGCTCCCATCATGAGGGAACGATTAAGTCTTTCGCGTTTCTTCACGCGGTCCGCCGGGATTAATTGCATCACACCGCCCATGCTCTGCACCACCAGTGGATCGCCCGTGGAAAGCAGGAGGCCGTGAATGATTTTCCCGTCGTTGAGCGTGATCTCAGTGCCGTCATAGCCGTGCGCGATGTCAGCGGAGGGATCAACGATGGCCGTCACTAAAACCTCGGTAGTCTGCGATTTCCCGAAGGCCGTGAGATTGGGCGCATACTCGACACCCTGCTCGCCGATCCGGTGACAAAGATAACAGGCCGTCACCAGAGAAGCGCCCCGCGCCACGTCGCCCTTGAGCGCGGCGATCTGCGCCACCGGCGGCAGTTTGCTCGGCGGCGGCACTGGCACAACGCTCTCGTTGATGACGACTGTCGCCGGATCATAGAGGCCGCGGGTTTTGAGTTCTGCATCGAGGTCCTGTCCCGCCCATCGGGAGTTCTTGTAATTGAGGAGCCACCACAACGCGTGTTTCTGCACCAACCCGGTGGCGTGTTGGGCCAGGTCAAGCAGATCGAAGGCGGCCTCACGCGTCGGGATGAAACCGAGCGCAGTCACTGCAGCCAGCCGGTTTTTTTCATCGAGCGACGTGGCTGAAGCCCGGGCGGCCAACTGCGGTACCGCCGCAGCCGGCGTCAATCGCCAAACCAGCCCCGCATACGCGGCGGACCACTTGAGCGGATCCATTTCGGTTTGCCCAAGAGCGAGAGCGGCATAAATCGCGGCCTCCTTCCCGGAGCAACCGATGCCCCACGCTTCAAGGTACGTGCGATCATGCCCATCATAACCTCGTGCGAGCGTGAGCAGGAGGTCGCGTGACTCAGCCAGCGGTACGTCACGCAAAGCCAGCGCCACTTCACGGCGTACCGCCGGCGAAGGATCGGTTGCAAGTTTTGCCGCGCGGACCAGCGGCTGGCGGCCAGTGCGGCGCAGCGCACGAAATGCGGCGATCCGCATTTGCGCGTCGGCGGCGTCCAGCTGCGACTCAACCCGCGCGATGCCAGCCGGCCCCAGTTCCACCAGCAGCCAGATCGCACGGGCGCGGATGTAGGGATTCGCGTCATCGAGCAGTGCCGCCACGGGCGCGATGGCGGCAGCGCCCTGCGCCCGGAGTTTCAGATAGCCGACGGCCCGAACATTCACGGCCGGGCTGCGGAGCGCGGTGATCTGGCCTTCCGTGGTCGCAAGGTCGAACTTGGGGACAACTGATTTGAAACCTTTCGGCGCAACGCGGTAAATGGCACCGGCCAGCTGGTCGTCGAGATCCTGATGCCCGCCCACCCGCGGATCGAACCAGTCGGCAATGTAGATTGCACCGTCAGCGCCCACCACCACGTCGGAAGGCCGGAAAAATGTGCCCAGTTCACTGGAGACTTTGCCGCGAAGTGCGTCGGTGCCGGCGAAAACCTGGGAGACGTTGCTCGTGACGAAATTGAACCGTTCCAACTTGTAGCCGGCGCCGTCAGGTTGTGGATGATAGCCCAGGATGCTGTTGCGCGCCGCATCACCACTGAAAAGCGTTCCGCGCCATGCGGGACCGAAGGCGTCGCCCTCATAAAATGCGATGCCCGTCGGCGCGCCCGCGCCATAGACATCACCGGCCGGCATCACACCGGGATCTTCCTGCCGCCACTCCGCGGTGGGAATGCTCTGGCCGGGACGCCGGTCGGCCGCCCAAGTCCGCTTGCCGTCGCGCGAGAAGTAACCGGCGTTGCCGTATTCCAGCAGAAAGGCCGTTCGACAGGCCGGAGGATCATCATTGTCGTTTTGGAAAATATCGCCGAACGACGTCACCGTTTGCTCATAACTGTTGCGGTAGTTAAAGCCGATGATTTCCACCTCGGTGGCATCAGGTCGCATGCGCACGGTAAAGCCGCCGGTGTAAACATGGCCGTCATCGCTGAGTGCGCCCGCGAAATCCTCGGGCTTCCAACTGTAGAGCGGCGTGGCGCCACTGGTCGTGGGATCATAGACACTGCCCACCCGGAAAGTGCGCCCGGAGCGGTCGGTGAAATGCGCGCCGCTGTTGCCCTGGTTGAAATACCAGCGGCCGTCCGGACCGAACGTGACCGAGTGAAGCGAGTGATCGTGATTCGCGCCATTGAAACCGGAGAGCAAGACCTCGCGCTTGTCCACCGCTGGATCGAAGTGCCCGTTGCGATCCACATCGGTGTAAACAATCAGGTCGGGCGCGCTGGAGACGATGATCTGGTTGTCGATCACAGCGATGCCGAGAGGAGAAACCAGATCCGGCTCCTGCACGAAAACGTGACTCGAATCCGCGCGGCCATCGCCATCGGTGTCCTCCAGCACCACGATGCGATCGCCGCCTTTGTCGCGACCGGCATGCCGGCGGTAGTTCACCCCCTCGGTCACCCAGATGCGCCCCTGCGCATCGACGTCCATGTTGGTCGGGTTGCGCAATTGCGGCGCCTGGGCCCAGACCGTAAGTTCGAAACCCTCGGGCACCGCAAAGCGATCAGCCGGGACCAAAGCCGGTGTCGGCGCCGCCGTCAGCGGGGGTGTCTGAGCTGTCACAAACGGCGGCAGCGAAAAACACAGAATCGAACCAATAACGAAGCGGGAGAGCACGACTGACATGGGCGAGGAAGGAGTTGAGGCGACGAGGGGAAGAAGGGAGCAGGCTGAATAAACGCGGTGCCAACGACAGCGCAAGGTCTGTCCGCACTGCACCGGGCAGAAATTACCCAGCCATTCCGCAGCTTGCCAGCATGCGCGAACTTTGCGTTCTTGGTGCAAATCCTGATGAATCTCTCCAAACACTGGGCGGCCACGCTCGACGATTATGCTATCGATGTCGCGTGGTCGCCGGACGGCACCCTGCTCGCAGTCGCATCGGCGGCGGGCGGCATCACCCTTTACGACGCAGCGACCGGCGCGGTGCGCCACTCACTCGCGGGCCACGATGATGGCACCAACGCGCTGGCGTGGATGCCGGCAGTGAGCGTTATCCCCAGCACGCCGAATCTTTCCGCGAATGATGCAAGGCGGATTAAGAATAATCCGCCCTACCTGCTCGCGAGCGGCGGCCAGGACGGAAAAGTAAGAGTGTGGGATGCCGCGACCGGCCGGCAAACCGCCGAGGTGAAGCTCGGCACCGCCTGGGTGGAACATCTGGTGTGGACGGTGGGATGCTTAATCCCAAGCAAGCCAGGTATTGATAATGATGGCGTGAGGCCGATTGAAGATAATCCGCTCTATCTTTTCGCGTCTGCCGGCAAAAAACTCTTTGCAATCAAATCGGACGGCACCGTTGCACACACTTTTCCCGATGCCCCAAAAACCATCACTGCGCTCGCGGGAAGGCGGGTTATTCCTCCCACGCCGGAGCTGGAAGTAAACGCCGAACGGCGGATTGAGGATAATCCGCCCTACCTTGCGGCCGCCTACTTCGGCGGAGTCTGTGGATGGAACGCTGCGACCTTCGCCGCGGAAAAGGAATTTTCTTACGGCAACACCATTCACGCCCTGACCTGGTCGCCCGATGGCCGCTGGCTGGTGGCGGGATGCCAGGACAACGCCGTGCATCTCTGGATGCCCGCCGAGGACAATGAATTTCACATGAGCGGTTATGAAACGAAGCTCAAGGAGCTCTCATTCAGTCGCGATTCGAAGTGGCTCGCGACCGGGGGCGGACGCGATGCGTGTGTCTGGGATTGCACCGGCGCCGGCCCGGAGGGACGCGAGCCCCTGTTGCTCCCCCACACGGCGCGCGTGTGCGCGGTTGCCTTTCAAAATC
>JANYDX010000108.1 GCA_025363395.1 Verrucomicrobiota bacterium | reverse complement strand
GAGTTTGAGAAGGGTGCCGCCCTCCTCGGCGTTCTTTCCGCGGAAGGCGGACACGCCCATGTCGTCGTATCCCGTCTTATCCAGAATCAGCCCGTGCTCGTGAGCATACTTCTCACAGAGTTCGAGTTGCCGCCGTTTAGTGTCACCCTCGCGATGTTGCTTGGGGGTAGAGCAACGGATGTAGGAAAAGGCTAAGTTGTTTGTCGCCATATCCAACTGTCAATGACAGGCAACCATCAATAGTCAAATCCCTGTGGACAGGGATTCATCGCTGCAACGAGCATGAAATTACAGGGCAGGGTGATTTTGCCGGCGCTGCGGGAGATGGTGACCTGACCATCCTCCAAGGGCTGGCGCAGAACTTCGAGGGCGGAGCGTTTGAACTCGGGCAGTTCATCCAGGAAAAGCACGCCATGGTGCGCGAGGGAGATTTCACCCGGCCCCGGAATGGTGCCGCCGCCGAGCAGGCCCACGTCGGAAATTGTGTGGTGGGGCGCGCGCGAAGGTCGTTGCAAAAAATGCAATCCCGTTTGCATAGTCTGGCCGGCGGCCGAGTGAATGCGCAGGATGTCGAGATATTCGTCGAGCGTGGGTTGCGGCATGATACCGGGAATGCGTTTGGCGATCATGGATTTTCCCGAGCCGGGAGGTCCGATCATCAGCAGATTGTGTCCGCCGGCGACGGCGACTTCGATCGCGCGGCGCACGGAGTGCTGGCCTTTGATTTCGGCGAAATCCGGCTCGTGTCCATCAGGAGCAATCGCGTCCGGAGTTGCTCGGGGTGCGGCGAGGGGCATCAGCGCGAGATGGCCACTGAGGAACCGGTTCGCCTGATCCAGCGAAGTTATTTCGTACACCGCGAGACCTTCGACCAGCACGGCTTCCTGCGCGGCGACGGTGGGCAGGAGGACGGCGGTTTTGCCTGAGGCGCGAGCGAGAACAGCCATGGCGAGTCCGCCTTTGATGGGCCGGGTCGCGCCGGAGAGGCTGAGTTCCCCGGCGATGAGGTAGTCGGACATATTTTCGCAGACCAGCTGGCCGGTTGCGATCAGGATGCCGAGCGCGATGGGCAGGTCGTAAATGGCGCCCTCCTTGCGCAAATCTCCGGGAGCGAGATTGATGGTGGTGCGCGTGCGTGGCATGCGCAGGGCGGAATTGCTGAGCGCGGAGAAAACGCGGTCCTCGGACTCCTTGACTGCGGCGTCAGGGAGTCCAACCAGAATAAGATTGGGCACGCCGGATTCACCGGTGTTGACCTCAACCTGAACGGGCACGGCATCAATGCCCAGCAAAGCGGCCGAGCAGACAGTGGCTAACATGTAACTGAGAGTGGGGGGATTATTTCTGCCCAGTCCGTTCCAGCAAGCGTCGCCGCACTTCTGCGATATTGGCTTCGACTGCCTGCAAGTAAGGATTGGGTTGGCCCGCTGTCGTCAAATATCGATGCACCCCGCCCGCCTCAAAGTCGAGCAAGGGCCGAACATAATTTTCCCAGAAGCGCGGGGTTTTTTCCAGCAGCTCGCCAATCTGATGGTAGGTGCGCTTTTGCTCGGGCACATGCTCAAAATCAAAGGCCTCCTCAAATTCACCAAAGAGGATGGGCAGCTCCTCCACATAATCAGATGCACTCATTTGTCCCAGGTAGTCGGCGGTCACCAGGATATGCGTTATGATGCGCGCGCCTTCCCTGCTAAATGCAACCTGGCTGATTTTGCTTTGCGGGCCGGTACAGCTGATCGCAGCGCATACGTCCTCGACTTCGCGCGGCATGATTCCCAGCGGCGGCAGGTAGTTGCGCGCGAAATCACAGCTGCGGCTTTCGTGGATCAACGTGTATTTGGCGCCGGTACCATCGCGATCATCGGCGTGTTTTAGGTAACCGGTGTCATGGAGCAAGACGGCGATCAGAGCCAGTTCCCAGTCGCGGGCGGACAGAATGGGCTTATCTCCACTATGATGGCGACCCTCCAAAATCTGGATCAGGCACACCGTGGCCTGTAGGGTGTGTTCGTAATCGTGGTAATGCATGTCAATGCTCAGGTATCCAGGATACCGGCCATTAAACATGTTGGTAACATCCGAAAATAACCGGTCGATGAGGGGAAAACTCGCCTGCGCTCCAATTAACTCAAAAGCGTTTTTGGCCGCTGCAGCTACTGCAGCGGGATTCTTGGTGTCGATAATGTGCGGAGCCATTAAATTGCAATTAGAGATAGGGGTTGCTCCTTATCCCGCAAGCCCATTGTCTTTCGACGATTAAACGAATGGGCAGTCACGCGAACTTGATCGTAGGTCTCACGGGAGGAATGGGATGTGGCAAATCAACCGCCGCCGCCTTTTTTGCCGACCGTGGGTTTCTTCGGGTCGATTCGGATGCAATGGTCCACGACCTTCTGGAGACCAATCAAGAGGTCGTAGAGGCGGTTCGAGCCCGGTTTGGTGGGAGTGTGTTCGCCGCCGGCGGCACGGTGCGGCGCGATCTCTTGGCGGAGAAGGTTTTTGGCGATTCCGGGGCGCTGGCCTGGTTGGAGGAATTGCTCCACACCCGACTCTATGCGCACTGGAGGCAGAGTTTCGCGGTTGGCCACGGCCAGGCTTTCGTGGTGGAGGTTCCACTTCTCTTCGAGAAAGGTTTGGAGAATTGGTTTGATTTCACCCTCTGCGTGACCACAGAGTCGGCCTTGCAATTGAGGCGGCTGGAGCAAAAGGGCATACCCCCGGAGCTCGCGCAACAGCGCCTAGCCAAGCAGCTGCCACTGGCCCGAAAATGCGAGTTGGCAGACTACGTTCTCCTTAATGACGGTACCCCCGGATTTTTGCGTGAACAAGTAAATGCGCTGGCTGACCGCCTCTTGAACTCAACTCCGCCCGGCCCGCAGGCCGCATTAAATGGTCCCCCCTAAATCCGACGAGGAAACTTCCAAGCCCGCTGCTGCCAGCGATGATTCTGCTCCAGCCAAACGCCCCGCGCGTTCACGCCTGGTTCGTGGCAAGAAGCCGGCTAAAACTTCCCGCAAACCAAGCGCGGCGGCTGACGCGTCCTCCGCTCCGGCGAAATCCAAGGCTGAACCCGCCTCTGTTCCCGCGCCCGTTGCCGCTCCGGTTTTTGTTCCCGCTCCGGTTTACGTGCCACCACCCGCTCCGACGCGGGCGCCCGCACCCGAATTAAATTTTGAGCCGCCGCAAAGCCAGCCTTCGCAGCCGGCCGAACAATCCGGTGCTCCGGCTGAACAGCACGACGGCAGTCATGACCAGCCGGCTCACGTGGGTGAAGCTGGCCATCAGGAGGGCAACTCCGGCAATGGTGGTGGTCATCAAGGTGGAGGCAACGGCGGTGGCGGTCATTATCAACAACAGGGTGGCGGCGGCGGAAAATTTGGCCGGCGTGGTCGCGGCGGAAAACAATTCCGTGGTGGTGGCGGTGGTGGTGGGAAATGGGGCAATCCCCAGTTTCAGGGCGCACCCAAGCATCCGCCCCAGCCGCTTCCACCCAAGGAGGTCGTGCATTTTGGCGACCTTCCGGATCCCGCGCGCTTTCAGAATCTGGACGCCATTGCGAAACTCGCGGAGGAAATCTCTAGCGGCAATCAGGAGCCCGTCTGGCTGAATGAACTCTACGGCTTGAACTTGTTCGATCTCACGGCGCTGGCCCGCAAAATGGAAATCAAATTTGACGGCGCGCCGAACCGCCGCCAGCTCATCGGCCCGATCTTTACCGCCATCGCCGAGCAAAAGCGCCCGATGTATGATCGCGGTTACATCGATCAAACCGACCGCGGCCAGAACTTCATCGTCCACGAGGACGTGAATTACCGCCTCTATCCTGAAGATGCTTTTCTGCCGGATATTTTTGTGCGTCACCTGGGGTCGAAGCGCGGCCACCAGGTGGAGGTGCAGGTGCAGCCTCCGCAAGGCAATGATCGCTGTCCGGCCGTCGTTGCCATCCGCAAGGTGATGGGTGCGGATCCCGAGGAAGCGGCCAAGGTCAAGCCGTTCGAGGAACTGACGCCTTATTATCCGCTGCAGCGTATCATGCTTGAACAGCAGGGCGCCAAAGATGTCTCGATGCGCATGGTGGACATCGTCACCCCCGTCGGCTTCGGCCAGCGCGGTCTGATCGTGGCGCCTCCGCGCACGGGCAAGACCATCCTGATGCAGAACATGGCAAACTCCATCGCGATCAATTCGCCCCAAGCCAAACTCATTATCCTTCTCGTCGACGAACGCCCGGAGGAAGTCACCGACTTCAAACGCCACTGCAAGGGCGAGGTGGTCAGCTCCACGTTTGACGAGACGCCGGAGAGTCACGTGCATTGCGCCGAGATGGTGATCGAAAAAGCGCGCCGGCTCGTCGAGCTGGGCGAGCACGTGGTCATTTTGCTCGACACGATCACGCGTCTGGCCCGCGCCTATAACGCGCTTGCCTCGAACAGCGGGAAGATCATGTCCGGCGGTCTCGAGGCTAACGCCCTCCAGAAACCAAAGCGTTTCTTCGGCTCGGCCCGCAACATCGAGGGCGCCGGCAGCCTCACCATTCTTGGCACGGCGCTGGTGGATACTGGCAGCCGCATGGACGAAATCATCTTTGAGGAATTCAAGGGCACAGGTAACATGGAGCTCCACCTCGATCGCGATCTCGTCAACAAGCGCATCTTTCCCGCGATCAACATCGACAAGAGCGGGACGCGCAAGGAGGAGCTCATCTATCATCCGGACGAGTTACTGCGGGTGTATTCACTGCGGCGCGCGATGCAGGGCGTGCCGGCGGCGGATTCGATGGATATGCTCATTCAGCGCCTGAAGAAAACCAAGACCAACGCGGAATTTCTAATGAGTCTAAATCGCTGACGCGGGGCCACGCGTCGGCCCGCACTGTGAGAACGGCCGACGATTACTTAGTTCAAATTGCGCTGGATCAAGGATTGATCCCGCGCGAACGCGTGCTTGATGCCCGGCGGCAAATTGCCCGCGGTGTATCATCCGGCCCTCGAGAACTGATTGATTTTTTAGTGGCAAGCGGGGCTTTGGATGAAGGCGCTCTCGGCAAGGCGGTCGCAAAAGAATTCGGTCTTTCCTGGATTGTTTTGGACGGCCGGGCGATTGCTCCGGAGGTGCTGGCCGCCGTGCCGCGCTCGTTTGTCTGCGAACATTCCGTCATGCCATTTTCCCGGACGGACGGGGTCTTGCACGTGGCGGTGGCGGATCCGTTCGCGGTGGAACTGATCGACAGTCTTGCCCATGTGGCCGGCACGCGGGTGTCGCCTTCGCTCGCCTCGACTAAAGACATCAGGCAGGCAATCGCGCGTTATTACGCTCGGGAAATTGAAGCGGTGGATCATTCGATGTCGACCGAGCAGGTGGACTCGGGAATACAGATCGAAGCGGATGCTACCGGGGCGGTTCAAATCGACGGGGAAAATCGCGCGAATGAAAGTGAGGCGCCGATCAACCACCTCGTCCAATCGATCATTGTCGAGGCGATCCGGTTTCGGGCGTCGGATATTCACCTGGAGCCGCTGGCCCGGAGCTTTCGAGTGCGCTATCGCGTCGACGGAGTTTTGTTGGAGGCCGCGCCGCCGCCGAAGCGCCTTGAGCTCGCGATCATCTCGCGTCTGAAAATCATGGCGAATATCAGCATTGCGGAAAAACGTCTGCCTCAGGACGGACGCATTCAGGTGGTAGCCGCCGGTCGCGCGCTGGATCTGCGCGTGTCCTCCCTGCCGACCGCGCACGGTGAAAGTCTGGTGATGCGCTTGCTGGATCAGGAAGGTTTGAAAATGGGATTGCCCGAGCTGGGATTCCAGCCGGACGACCAGCATGACTTCGAACGCCTGATTGCGTCGCCCGATGGTATGGTGTTGGTCACCGGTCCGACCGGATCAGGCAAGACCACGACACTTTACGCCTGTCTGCACCAGCTCAACCAGTCGGCGCGGAAAATAATCACGGTGGAGGAGCCCGTTGAATATCAGATCTCCGGCATCAACCAAGTGCCGGTCAACGCTGGCATTGGCATGACCTTCGCGGCCGCGCTGCGTGCGATGCTTCGGCAAGCGCCCAATATTGTGATGGTCGGTGAAATTCGCGATCGCGAGACCGCTGAGATTGCCATCAATGCGTCGCTCACCGGCCATTTGGTTTTCAGCACACTGCACACCAATGATGCTCCTTCTGCGGTGACGCGTTTGCTCGATATTGGAGTCAAGCCCTTCCTGGTCTCCGCCGCCCTGCGCGCGTCGATGGCCCAGCGGCTGGTGCGGCGCAATTGTCCGCATTGCCGTCGCGCTTACACGCCCTCGGCTGCCGAGCTTCACGCGTTGAACGTCACCGCGGCCCGGCGGGAGCATGCCACTTTCATGCACGGAGCCGGGTGCGGGGCATGCCATGGAACCGGCTATCTGGGACGATTGGGCATTTTTGAGATTTTTTTAGTAAATGACGGAATCCGGGCGCTGATCTCCAGCCAGGCCAGCGCCAGCCGGCTCCGCCAATGTGCCCGGGAGGACGGTTTGCGTACGATGCGGGAGGATGGGATTCGCAAAGTCCTTGCCGGCCACACCACAATCGCCGAAGTTGTTTCCGTCACCGTTGGCGACGAGCTTTGACCCTATTAACCATTCCCCCGCATGAGCTATGAAATGAATGATCTTCTTGAGCTGGTCGTGGACCAGAAGAGTTCCGACCTTCATCTGCAAGTTGGTGTTCCGCCGTGTCTGCGGCTGCGCGGCAGCATGACGCCCATTGATGGCCCCGAGTTGACGCCGGAGGATACGGAAAAACTCATGCTCGCGGTCACGCCGGACAATCACATTCAGAATGTGAAGCTGAATGGCGGCACCGATTTCGGTTTTGCCTTTGGTGAAAAGGCGCGCTTCCGCGTAAGCGTGCTCAAGTCCAAGGGCAACTACGGCCTCGTGCTGCGCCAGATTCCCAATCTTTTGTTCGACCTGCGCACCATTGGCATTCCCGACAAGATCAAGGAATTGCTCCACCGCCCGCGCGGTCTTTTCCTCGTCACGGGTCCGACCGGTTCCGGCAAGTCCACGACGCTCGCGTCGATGGTCAATTACATCAACGAGAACCGCGACGGCCACATCATCACGATCGAGGATCCGATCGAGTATTATCATCCGCACAAGCGGTGTGTGGTCACCCAGCGCGAGGTGGGCGTTGATGTGCCGAGTTTCGCGGAGGCCATCAAGCGCGCGCTGCGTCAGGATCCGGACGTAATTCTCGTCGGCGAGTTGCGCGATTTGGAAACCATTGAGGCCGCCATCAGTGCCGCCGAAACGGGCCACTTGGTTTTTGGCACGCTTCACACCAACAGCGCGGCCAAGACCGTCGACCGTATTGTGGATGCATTTCCCGCCACCATGAAGGAGATGATCCGCATGCAGCTCTCCACTTCGATCATCGCGGTCATTTCCCAGTCACTGTGCAAGAAGATGAGCGGGGGACGCATCGCGGCCTACGAGATCATGATCAATACCTCGTCGATTGCGTCGCTCATTCGTGACAACAAGACCTTCCGTATTCCCTCGGACATCCAGACCGGCGCCGCCCTGGGCATGATCACGCTCGACACCCATCTGATGAGTCTGGTGAACCGCGAAATGATCGATCCCAACGAGGCGTTGGAAAAATCCCAGGATCCCAACGCCATGCGCGAAAAACTCACCAGCATGGGATTTAAACTAGCCGATCTCTGAGCAACCTCTGATTTTTTAGGCCGTGGGCCCGGCCGGACCTCCCGTGTTCGAAGGGCACCACCATACCATTTTTGATTTACTGGCGTCACGTGGCCTGATTGAGCCCGGGGCGCTTCAGGCGGCGCTGGTCGAGCACCAGAAGACCGGCCGGGCTTTTACTGATGTGTTGATCGGCTTGGGCGTGATCGACCAACGCGGGTTGCTCTGCGCTGCGGCCGAGCATCTCGGTTGTGACTACGCCGACAAACTGCCCGAGACGCTCCCTGCTAAAATGATCCGGCTGGTGGAGGCCGGCATCGCTCGGTCTTATGGGGTTGTCCCGGTCGCAGTCGACAATTTCATGCTCACCCTGTTAGTGGCGGATCCGTTTAATCCCCATCTCGCTGGCGATCTGACTTTCGCCCTCGGACGGGAGGTGCGGCTGGCGGTGGCTGATCCCGACCGCGTACTGTCGTTCATCCGGCAGTATTACGGGGAGGGAAAAGTTTCCCCGGATGCTAACGGGGCGTCGTTGCAATTACCGGACACCCTCGTGGAGGCGGGCGGCGCGGACGGATTGACCGAGGCGGATATTGAAAAGATGGCGGGACAAACGCCCATCATTCGTCTCGTCAATCTGGTGCTGGCGCAGGCGATCCGCGATCAGGCTTCGGATATTCATTTCGAGCCCTTTGCCCGCGAATTCAAAATTCGCTACCGGATCGACGGGGCGCTTTGCGAAATGTCGCCACCCTCCCGAGCGCTGGCGCTGCCGATCATTTCGCGTCTGAAAGTACTGGCTAATCTTAATATCGCTGAACGGCGGCTGCCACAGGACGGACGCATTAAAATCAATCTCAGCGGTCGTGCGGTGGACCTGCGGGTCTCGACGCTGCCGACCCAGTTTGGCGAAAGCGTCGTGTTGCGCGTGCTAGACCAGTCGTCGGGTCAGCTCGAGCTCGGCCAGATCGGCCTGCCCGCCGCCATCCAATCGGGCGTCGAGGAAATCATCCGCCGGCCCAACGGGATTTTTATTGTGACGGGTCCGACCGGATCGGGAAAAACGACCACACTTTACAGCTGCCTGAAACGGCTCAACACCATCGATGCAAAACTGCTCAGTGTGGAGGATCCGGTGGAATACGAAATTGACGGCGTCATGCAGGTGCCCGTCAACCCCGCTGCCGGCCTCACTTTTGCGCGAGCGCTGCGCACTTTTCTACGGCAGGATCCGGATATTGTCATGGTCGGGGAAATCCGTGATTTTGAAACGGCCCAGATTGCCATCCAAGCGTCACTGACCGGGCACCTGGTCCTCTCCACCTTGCACACCAATGATGCCGTCGGTGCTGTCACGCGACTGGTGGACATGGGAATCGAGCCTTTCCTGCTCGCCTCCACGCTGGAGGGAGTGCTCGCTCAGCGGCTATTGCGGCGGATTTGTCCGTTGTGCAAAATCTCTTTCGAGCCGGACGAAGTACTTGTCGGGCAATTGGGACTGCATCCGGCCGTCTTGAAGGGCCGGACTTTTCATCTCGGACAGGGTTGTGCCGCCTGCCATCGCACAGGATACAAGGGGCGCATGGGGATTTTCGAATTCCTGCGTCTTTCCGAACCTCTGCGCGAAATGGTATTGCAGGGGGATTCCCTGGTTGCACTCCGGCAACAGGCGCTGGCGGAGGGAATGAGCCCGCTCCGCGCTGCTGGATTGCAGGCCCTCTTTGACGGGCAAACAACGGTTGAGGAAGTGTTGAAATACACCTGACATGGCGCGGTTCACCTACACTGCGGTCGATGGGGACGGCGCGGAAAAATCCGGTTCACTGGAAGCTTTGGATGCCAGACAGCTGGCGCTTGTTTTACGTGGGCAGGGTCTTTTTCCGACAAATGTTTCTCCCGTTGCTGAAGGCAGCGCAAAAAAATCCACGCCCTCTGCGCCCGCGACCTTTGTTGCAAGAAACAATCGGCCGGCGAACAAGATTCCGGGATGGCGGCTGTTTTCCCACCGGGTGAAACCGCGGGAACTTTCGGTTTTCACGCGGCAGCTTGCGACCTTGTTGCGGGCCGGCATGCCCCTGATGCGCGGACTTGAAGTGCTTGGGCGTCAGGAGCGCAACCGCGCACTCCGCCAGGTGTTGGAGGATCTGGCGGCGGTCATCAAGTCAGGCGGCGCGCTGTCCGAGGCGATGGCGCAGCATCCCCGGGTGTTCGACCGGCTATATCTTAACATGATCAGGGCCGGAGAAGCGGGTGGGGTGCTCGATGTCGTGCTCGAGCGGCTGGCCCGCTTTCAGGAGAAGAGCATGCAACTGAAGGGGAAGATCAAGGCGGCGATGGTTTATCCGCTCATTGTGATGGCGGTCGCGGTGGTGATTCTCGCGGGGTTGCTGGTGGTCGTAGTGCCAAAATTCAAGCAGATCTTCGCGGACCTGCTCAAGGGCGCGCCGCTTCCGCCGCTCACCCAGTTTGTGCTGACTATCAGTGATGCGGTAAAAAATCATTATCTGATCGCCTTCGCTCTCCTGCTGGCCGCGTGGAGTGGCCTGAAGTTCATGGCGCGAACGGAACGGGGAATTCGTCTGATCGACGGAGCGCTCATTAAACTGCCGGTGTTCGGCGAGCTCTTCCTGAAGGGAATTATCGCGCGCTTCGGTCGCACGCTCGGGACGCTCCTCGCCAGCGGCGTGCCGATTTTACCGGCCTTGCTGATCACGCGCGACACCTGTGGGAATGCGCGTGTCGCCGGAGCGATCACGGAAGTGCACGATCGCGTGAAGGAAGGCGCTTCGGTCGCCCGGCCTTTGGAAGCGACGCAGGTGTTTCCGCCGATGGTCACTAGCATGATGGACGTCGGCGAGCATACGGGGCAAATGCCGGAGATGCTGGGGAAAGTGGCCGACATCTATGAAGACGAAGTCGATAATGCAGTCGCCGGACTCAGCTCTTTGATTGAGCCCGTCATGATTTTGTTTCTGGCCCTGATGGTCGGCACCATCGTGATCGCGCTTTTCCTGCCCATTGTGCGGATCGTGCAATTGCTGACCTGAACCGGGATTTCAGCGGGGGACAAAGTAATCAGCGCCTTGGTGTGGCGATATCGCAGATAAGGTTCAGCCAGACTTTTATAATTTGGTGAATATCTGGAATAGAACGGATGGGCGGGTGGTTGGACGATTGACTCATGTACGCCAGCAGGCAGTTTTTCCCGCGAACGTTGTCCGGGCTAACGTTGTCCGGCGGCGTGATTTGGTTGCCCAGTTGCACTACCCCCGTTTCCTATGCTAAAAATTGCATACTCCTTCCTGTCGCGCGGCGTCTGGTTTCTTGCCGTTGCCGCCTTTGTCGGACTGGCCTCGGCTTCCGCTCAAACTTACTCGTCGTTGCACGAGTTTCAAACCTACGAAGGCACAACGCCACGCGGCTCGGCCTTGCTTGGTACTGACGGGGTTATTTACGGCACGACCAGTTCGAACGGGAGCTTTTTTGGTGGCACGGTCTTTCGGGTCAACAAGGACGGTTCCGGTTTTTCGGTGCTTTATCATTTTCAGAATGCAAGCACCGGGATGAATCCCGGGAGCGGAGTGACCGAAGGGGCTGACGGCCTGCTTTACGGCACGTCTCAAACGGGAACTCCGAATTATGGTTCAGTGTATCGGGTCGCGAAAGATGGATCAGGATTCAACGTGCTGCAGAATTTCACCAGCCTTGCCTCGGGCGGCAACTCCTACGCTCCAGTCATCTAGGGTCTCGATGGCCTGCTTTATGGTACCGCCCGGAATGGCGGCTCATTCAGCGGCGGCACAATCTTTCGGCTAAATACAAACGGAACCGGGTTCGCAGTGATCCGCCACTTGAGCAGCGGCACGGACGGTGGTCTGCCCATGGCCGGGTTGCTGCAGGGCAGCAATGGCATCCTTTACGGGGTGGCTTCGGGAGGCGGGCAGTTTGGCAATGGCACGGTGTTTCGCCTGAATCCAGACGGCTCAAGTTTCACCGTGCTGCATCATTTCAACAAAGCCGCCGGTGAGGGTGAAATTCCGGAATCCACCTTGATCCAAGCCGGAGATGGTTTCGTCTACGGCACGACATTTCATGGGGGACAGTACAATCGCGGCACGGTATTCCGGATGGCCACCGACGGTTCAGGTTTTGCGACGATTCATCATTTTCGTGGGGGCTCCGTTGATGGGGTTGAACCCGTCACGGGTGGACTTGTTCAAGGCGCTCTACGGTGTGACCCAGCTCGGGGGTGCGGCGAATTTTGGTGCACTCTTCAAGCTTGCGACCGACGGTTCGAACTATGCGGTCGCCGTGAATTTTATTGGCAACAACGGCAAATATGCCGGCGGGACCCTGGCGCTCGACCAAAACGGCGATTTTTATGGTTTCACCCCCAACGGCGGCCAACCGAATTCCGGCACCGTCTACTGTTTTGGAGCGGCCAAGGTGCCCCGCATCACGAGTGCCCTTTTTATTGGCGCCAACTATGGCCAGAATTTCAACTACCAGATCACGGCGACACTTAATCCCACTTCATTTGACGCGACTGGTTTGCCACCGGGCTTGACCATCAATAATTCCACGGGTGCGATCTCGGGCACGTTCGGGGCGGCCGGTAATTTTGCGGTTTTGCTTTCAGCCACCAATGCAGCGGGCACTGGAAATGCGACCCTTAGTCTGGGCGTATCACCGGCCCAGGCAACCGTCACCTTGGGCCAGCTCAGTTATGGCTATGATGGCACGCCGAAACCGGTGTCCGTCACGACTGCCCCCGCGGGAATCAGTGTGGCTCTCCGCTACAACAGCTCGGCCACTCCACCGACGAATGCAGGCAGCTACGCGGTGGTCGCGGACCATTGAGGATCCGAATTACACCGGCTCGGCCAGCGGGACCTTGGTGATCACTCAGGCATCTGCGACGATCACGTTGGGCACTCTCACCCAAACCTACGACGCGAGTCCGAAGCCGGTTACATCAACCACCAGTCCGGCGGGCTTGGGTGTGACCTACACCTACAACGGCGCGTCGAGTCCGCCGCTCAACGCGGGCAGTTATGAGGTGGCGGCGACCATCAACGATCCCAACTACACCAGTGCGGGCAGCGGTACGCTCGTTATTGGCAAGGCTTCGGGGGCCATCGCGTTGAGTAATCTTAACCCAACTTACGACGGTGCGCCGAAACCAGCTTCGGTCGCCACGACCCCGGCCGGCCTCGCGATTTCCCTGACGTACGACGGCAATGCGAGCGCGCCGGTAAATGCCGGTTCTTATGCGGTTGCGGCAATGATCAACGATGCCAATTACACAGGATTTACGACTGGCACACTCGCGGTGGGCAAAGCCACGGCGGGGATTGCACTCGGAAATTTAAATTCTATCTACGACGGAACAGCCCAGCCCGTCGGCGTGACCACCGCTCCGGCGGGACTCGCGGTCAGTGTGACCTATGACGGTGCCACGACGCCGCCCACGAATGCCGGAAGTTATGCGATCGCGGTGAGTGTCGTCGATGGGAACTACGCAGGGTTTGCCGGTGGCACGCTCAGTATCGCACCGGCTGCGCAAAGCATCACGTTCCCCCCATTCCTCCCCATCCCTTCGGTGACGCCGCCTTCCCGCTCTCGGCGCCGGCGAGTTCCGGGCTTCCGGTGGTTTATTCCGTCATGAGCGGCTCTGCAACAGTTAGTGGCAACTCCGTGACGCTGACCGGTGCCGGCACTGTAACGCTCCGGGCTGCGCAAGCCGGGAGTGGCAATTATGTCGCCGCGCCTGATGTCGATGTCACGTTCGCTGTGGCGAAAGCCCTGGCCTCGGTGACGTTCGCCGGACTCGCCCAAACTTATGATGGCGCTCCGAAACCAATTTCGGCGACGACCATTCCGGCCGGCTTGGGCGTTACCTACTCCTACAACGGCGCATCGAGCCCGCCGGTCAACGCGGGAAGTTATGCGGTGGGGGCCACGATAAATGATCCCAACTATACTGGCACCGGCAGCGGTACGCTC
>JANYDX010000099.1 GCA_025363395.1 Verrucomicrobiota bacterium | reverse complement strand
CGATGATCGGGGAATCACCACTGGTGCGATACAGGGTCTGCTTGATGGCCAGCACCCCCGGATCGCGGGCTCCCTGCTGGACGAAATCAACGACGGGAGTGAAGGATTCGTAGGGATGGTGAAGGAGAATATCGCCCTCCTGCATGGCAGCGAAGATGCTCGTCGCAACGCGCAGATTCGGCAGTTCAACGGGCACGAAGGTCGGATACTTCAGATCGGGCCGGTCGACGAGATCGGACAGGCTCATCATGCGCACAAGGTTGAGCGGGCCATCCAGCTTGAACACAAACTCGGGGGAGAGTTGGAGTTGGTCGCAGAGGAGATGGAAGAGTGGCTCGGTGACATCGCCCTCGATTTCCAGACGCACGGCGGCTCCCCGGCGGAGATTGCGCAGTTCCTCCTCGATTTTCTTAAGGAGATTTTCCGCCTCTTCGTCGTCGATATAAAGATCGCTGTTGCGGGTGATGCGAAAGGCGTAGGCGTTGGTGATGTGATAGCCGGGAAAAAGGGAACCGGCGCAGAGCTTGATGATATCGCTCAGGAAAATGAAAATCTGCGCGCCGCTTTTTTCGGGATTCACCTGGACCAACCGCGGGAGGATGCGCGGGACCGGCAGAATGGCGGTCAGGTTTTCCGTGCCGGGGGCATCGGGATTGTCGAGGGAAACGATGACATTGAGCGTCTTGTTGCCGATCTCCGGAAACGGATGGGATTGGTCGATCGCCAGCGGGGTGAGCACGGGATGCACCTGCTTCATGAAGTAGGCCTGCACCCAGTTTCGTTCCGTGGCGGTGAGTTGCGCTGCGGTCTTGAACGTGATTTTTTCCTTCGCCAAAGCCGGAACGAGCAGTTCGTGCCAGCAACGGTACTGTTCCTTGACGAGGTTCTTGATTTCGGAGTAGGCGCTCTTGAGCTGTTCGCGCGGGGAGAGGCCGTCCATGCTGGCTTCGCCTCCGGAAGAATCTTTTTGTTGGAGTAAACCGGCGATGCGAATCTCGAAAAACTCGTCCAGGTTCGAGCTGACGATCGCCAGGAACTTTGTACGCTCGAGTAGCGGATTGGTGGCGGATTGTGCCTGTTCCAGCACGCGATGGTTGAAGGCCAGCCAGCTCAATTCGCGATTGGCATAGACGATTTTCCCGCCGCCGGCGGCGGTCTGGGCAATGGATTTGCCGGTCTTGGCGGTGATCTTGGTGGAGCGTTTAACGCGCGGGGAGGAAGTCATTGAAAGAAAACAGAAAGGTGTTGCGAGAGGGCCGCTTGGTTAACGATGCAGAAAGGTGTTTTTGCCGGATTTGTTACCAAATACTTAAGTGCACTGCACGCTCTCGTGACGCTCATCTCTTCATGGTTGGATGCCGAACGTTGGGGTCAAGTATCGTCGGCGAAAATTAAGCACCCTGATGCGTGCCCTCAGTGCAAATCGCGAGGAATGATTGCACAGATACCACCGAGTGAGGAAGCGAGGACTTTGGAGGCGGTCCAGGTGGCTCCACTGATCGCGGCTCCGGCAATGGCCGCGTAATCATGGGGCCGCTGGCTGCGCTTTCAATAAATCTCCGGCACGATCATTTCCGGCCGGATCGGTTCGCGCCGGTAATCCGGATGATGCACGCGCGGTGGGAGGGTGATGGGGTCGTGCTCGACTTCGCTGTACTTCACCTTTGTGAGCAGGTGGTGGATGCAGTTGAGCCGGCCCTTCTTTTTGTCCGCGCCCTGCACCACCCACCAGGGAGCTTCGGGGATATGAGTGCGCTCGAACATCACCTCCTTGGCCTTGGTGTAGAGTTCCCAGCGCTTGCGTGATTCGAGGTCCATCGGGCTGAGTTTCCACTGCTTGAGCGGATCGTTAATGCGGCAGCGGAAGCGAAACTCCTGCTCTTCGTCCGGGATGGAAAACCAGTATTTGATCACCTGGATGCCGGAGCGCACGAGCATCTTTTCAAATTCGGGTACCGAGCGGAAAAATTCTTCATATTCTGTATCTGAGCAAAACCCCATGACTCGCTCGACGCCGGCGCGGTTGTACCAACTGCGGTCGAAGAGCACCATTTCGCCGGCGGCCGGCAGGTGCGCAATGTAGCGTTGGAAATACCACTGCGTCTTCTCCCGGCTGGAGGGAGCGGGCAGCGCCGCCACCCGGGCCACCCGCGGATTCAAGCGCTGGGTGATGCGCTTGATCGCCCCGCCTTTGCCCGCCGCATCGCGGCCCTCGAACAGGATGACCAAACGATGACCGCTATCCACAATCCAGTCGTGCATTTTGACGAGCTCACCCTGCAAGCGGAAAAGTTCGCGGAAGTACTGGTTGCGGGTGGCATGCGACACATCCGTCTCAACCGGGCGAGCCGGCTGGCCGGCATCGACATGCTCCCAGTCTTCACGCTCCATTTCGAGTTCCTCGTCATAGTCGTCGATCAGTTCGCGGTGGACGCGTTTGATGAGCTGATTGTCGTGGTTCGGTGAATCTTTGGTCATGAAGAACGGAGAAGTGGGCGGCGGGATGAAAGCCAGGGATTCTCCTCGTCGCAAGTCGCCCCGACTCCGGGAGCGCGGGCCGGGCCAGATTTAACCTGGCTGTCACATTGGATCATGAAAGCCAGACGTGAATCCGGGTCTGAAAAATTGCGCACCGGTTATCCCCGGCTCGACTTCCTTCAGCTGCCCGACACCTTCGCAACCGCATGGCGAAAGCAAAGCTGCGGCTATCAAAGAAGGCTTACCTGGCCCGCGCAAGCGAGCTGCGCGAACAGCTCGTGCAGTTGCAAGTCGAGCTGAAACAAGCGCCCTTCAAGGTGCTGTTGATCATCGCCGGGCCCGAGGGTGCGGGGCGGGGTAATCTGCTCAACACGCTCGCTGAGTGGCTCGATCCCCGCGGGGTGGAAACCTTTTCCTACCATGCACCGACCGATAGCGAGCTGGCCCATCCTCACCAATGGCGCTTCTGGAACAGTCTGCCTGGAATAGGCCGGATCGGGCTCTATGCGGGTTCGTGGTACACCGAGACCCTGCGTGACGAGGCGCGCAGCAAAAGTGCTCTCGGCCACATCACCCAGGAAGCGGAGCGTATTCGCGCCTTCGAGAATCTTCTCGCCGAGGGCGGCACATTGATCGTCAAGGTCTGGCTGCAACTTTCAAAAATAGCGCAAGGCCGCCGACTGCTCGCCCTGCGTTCCGACCCCGCCACGTCCTGGCGGGTGACGGACGAGGACTGGCATCATCACCGCATCTACGATCGGCTGGCCGAAACCGCCCGAATTATCCGGTCCAAAACGGATCGTCCCGGGGCGCAGTGGACGATCATTGATGCCCAGGACGAGCGGGCTCGCGATCTCAAGGTCGGACAGTTGCTCCTCACCCAATTCCGGCGACAACAGAGGAAAAGGGCGCGACTGACACTGCGAGGAGGGGTGGCGCGGGCAGTGAAGCCGCTTCGGCCTGCCGGCTTGCGGCGGCTCCAAGCGCTACCGCTGGATCAGGATCTGTCCGAAAAGGATTACAACACGCTGCGCGAAAAATGGCTGGGCCGGTTGAGCCGGGCGGTGCGCGCTGCGTTCCTGGCCGGCCGCTCCATCGTGTTCGCTTTTGAAGGCTGGGATGCGGCGGGCAAGGGTGGAGCCATTCGTCGTCTCACCAGTGCGATTGATCCGCGGGATTACCGCGTGATTTCCGTGGCTAAGCCCACGGCCGAGGAAAAGCACGCCCATTACCTCTGGCGATTCTGGCGGGACATCCCGCATAACGGTCGGATGGCGGTCTTTGATCGCTCGTGGTATGGCCGGGTGTTGGTCGAGCGGCTGGAGGGTTTTTGCCGCCCGGAGGAATGGAAGCGCGCGTTCGGGGAAATTAACAGCTTCGAGCGGGAGCTTACGGATCACGGTATGATCGTAGTGAAGTATTGGTTGCATGTGTCGCATGCGGAGCAATTGCGGCGCTTCCGTGAGCGCGAGGGAACGCCACATAAGCGGCACAAGATGAATGCCGAGGACTGGCGCAACCGCAAGAAACGCGGGGCCTACGAGATTGCAGTCGGCGACATGCTCGCTCTCACCGATAAGGCCAACGCGCCGTGGCATCTGGTGCCTGCGGATAATAAACGATTTGCCCGTCTTGAGGTCCTGCGCACGGCCAGCCGGCAGATCGAGGCCGCGCTGGAACAGTGAAGTCGTTCGTTGGGGAAGCCGCATGCGATTTCCACAATCGGCCCGATGCTTTCAAAAAAAAGCCACGCCTGCAAAGGCGTGGCGGGAAAGATTGTCGGCGATCAGGCTTCGACCAATGTGAGATCCGGCTCGAAACTGACGGCGAGACGGTAAACCTGGCCGGGCCGCATGATCAACGGGTGATCCCGGTGGAACATCTGCACGTAATGCAACTTCCCGTAATTGGTCCGGTACAGCGGATCAGCCGTGACCACTTCGGTTTCCGCCCAATTGGCGTGGAAATCATCCTTCAACACCGAGCAGCGGTGGCCGAGCGGCCCGAGGGCCGGCGAGGTGCCGAGGCGGTAACGCGAATGCGGAGCGCCGATGACCAGAGCCATGCGGAACTTGTCGAGCTGGATCTGGTTTTTGACGGTGTAGGCGAATTCGGCGGAAATCTTGCTGCCGGTGAATGTCCACTGGACTTTTACGCTGCCGATGCCGCGGACCAGTTCTTCCTTGGTGTTGATGAGCTCGGGTTGCTCATAACGGAAGTAGAAGGAATTTTTGAGACCGAGACCGGTAACGCATTTCTGGCCGTAGAAAGCGGGCAGGGTGACATTTTCTCCGAACGTGAGTTCGGGCACCATGACCGGGAGATACAGATTATTGGGCCAGTCGAGGACGCCGGGGCAATGCGGGAACGGCAGATTGTCTGCCGTGCAATCCGTGCCGGAGCTGACCAGAGGGAGCTGGATATGGAGGCCGGATTCGGCGTCGCGGTAGATAAACAGACCCTGTTCCTTGCGGTTGCTCTTGTCGTAAATGACAAACCGGCCGGTGGTGCGCGGCGCCTCGACCTTGACGGAGTCGGGCATGTGGACGGTCTTGGCGAGGCGGGCCCACTGGCAGAGGTAACGGGCGGCGTCGAAGTTCGCCATGCGCGTCGTGTGCGAGGCGTAAGCGGTCCGCTCGTCGTCGCGGATATCGAGGAAACCATGCTCCTGATCGAGGTAGGTCTGGAAGAAATAGTAGAACAGACGGCGAAGAATATCGAAGTACTTGTTCTTCTGATCGTCCGGAATCCAGCCATCGCGCAGGCCTTGCAGGATGATGGTGATGCAGTGCATTTGGCCATAGGCGCCGGCCGCGCGGCCGTAGGCCCAGCCGAGACCGTCCGCGCGGACGAGATCGGGCATCATCTTGATGTATTTCTCGGCGTACGTGCGAAGGGTGGGCAGCTTGCGTTCGCGCAACGCGGCGTTGGCGTGCAGTTGCAGGGCGGAGCGCACGAAGACGAGCGACATCACGCCATACAGATTGAAATGACCGCCGATGCCTTTCTCGGCATCATCGAAGAAGCCGGCCGAGCTGGTCTGCTCAATCCGCTCGACCATGCGCTCGATGAGCCGTGAGGTTTCGTCTTTCTTGGAAAGACCGAAGCTATAACGGCAGACGGCCTTGGCGATGTTGAACGCCTGCCAGTAGTTGTCGTAATCGCTACGGGTCAGCAGCAGTTTGTCGAGGCGCTGGCGGGTTTCTTCGACGAGGCGTTCCCAGACGGGATTGCGCTCCTTGGAAGGGCTGAAAGAGAGGAGGCCAAGGGAAGCATAGGCAACGCCGTTTTCGCCGGCGGGTTCCGTGAAGGCCTGGGCGGTGACGCAGCGGGCGGTGAGATCGATGAGATCGTAGCCCTTCAGTGAGGTCTCGCCGGTGGCGCGGAAATATTCGCCCAAGGCGAAGGCGACATGGCCGGGCTCGTCGGAGCGCGGGCTTTCGCCATTGATAGCGGTGACGGTGCCGTCGGGATTGATTGAATCGAGGTTGTGGCTCAGGATTGAGCGAGCCATATCGAGACATTGCTCGGAGAAGCTATTCATTAATTCGGTATCGTGTGAAAGGTGGTCGCGGGAGGTAAATTTGTCCCGGTTTTGAAAAGCCGGGGCAAGAGCGAAGTTTAGCGGGCGATCAGTTTGATGAACTCGGCGTTGGTCTTGGTCTTGCCCAGACGGGTGACCATCGTGTCGGTGGCTTCCTCGATTTTCTGCTGCACCAGGGCGCGACGGAAGAAGTGAATGCCCTCCAGGGTCTTTTCATCGAGGAGCAGTTCTTCCTTTCGGGTACCGGACGAGGCGACGTTGATGGCCGGCCAGATGCGCATTTCGGCGGCTTTGCGGTCGAGCACCAGCTCCATGTTGCCGGTACCCTTGAATTCCTGAAAGATTACCTCGTCCATCCGGGAGCCGGTTTCGACGAGAATGGAGGCGATAATGGTGAGGGAACCGCCGTCTTCAGTGTTGCGTGCCGAGGCGAAAAGCTGACGCGGGCGCTCGAGGGCCCGCACGTCCAAGCCGCCGGTGCCGGTTCGTCCGGAGTTCTTGGCGGTATTATGAGCACGGGCTAGCCGGGTGAGGGAATCGATCAAAAGGACTACGTCCTTGCCGGCTTCGACCAGACGCTTGGCGCGCTCGATGCAGAGATCGGACACCCGGATATGGTTCTCGACCGGGTCGTCGTTGGACGAGGCCCAGACTTCGGCGGGCACGCTGCGCTTGAAATCGGTGACCTCTTCTGGGCGTTCATCCACCAGGAGAATCATGACAAAGCACTCGGGGTGGTTTTCGATGACGCCCAGCGCGATATCGCGGAGGAAGGTGGTTTTGCCGGTGCGGGGCGGGGCGACGATGAGGCCGCGGGTGCCCTTGCCGATGGGGCAGAGGAGGTCGATGACACGATTGGTCATCCGGCCGTCCTTTAACTCGAGTTTTAGCTGCTCGGTGGGCGTGATTGTGGTCAGATTCGCGAAATCGATGGCGCGGCGGCGGTCTTCGATCTCCATGCCATCCACCTTTTCGATGAAACGGATCTTCGGATTGGGAAAGCGCGGATCGGGCGTGGCCGAGGCGGTGATGATGCTGCCCTGCTGCAGGTGGAAGCGTCGAATCAGTTCACGTGGAACAAAGGGGTCGGACGGACGGCGTTTGCCGTGGCGCGTGAGATCGAGCAACTGGCCATTACGGCTGTTGTCGATGTCGAGGATGCCTTCGACACGAATGGTATTCTCCGGCAAAGCCGGAGCGGGAGTGGGAGCCGGTGACGTCACGGGGACGGCGGGCGAATTATCATTATCCATACAAAACAAGTTTTCGAGCTACCTAGGCTTGACCGTGAAATCCGTCGGGGGCATTTCTGAAACGATTCAGCTTCAACCCCAATAGAGAAGAAACTAATGACGGACCAAACGATTACCTCAGTGTCTCGGGAGAGTCGAATTTTCAAACCCTCAGCCGAGTTCAAGAACCAAGCAAACCTTGGTAGCTTCGAGAGCTACCGTAGGCTCTACTCGGAGTCTGTCAACGCTCCAGACAAATTTTGGGACAAGCAGGCTAAGAAATTTCTTAGCTGGCGGAAACCCTTCAGCAGCGTGCTGAAGTGGAAGGCGCCCCACGCCAAATGGTTCTCGGGTGGTCAGTTAAACGTGGCCGAAAACTGTGTTGACCGCCACCTCGGCACCGCCCGCGCCAACAAGGCGGCAATTATTTTCGAGGGCGAGCCTGGTGACACCCGCACTATCACCTACAAGCAACTCCATCGCGAGGTCTGCCAATTTGCTCATGTCCTGGAGTCGTTGGGCCTGAAAAAGGGCGACCGTGCGGCGATCTACATGCCTATGATCCCCGAGGCGGCTGTCGCCATGCTGGCCTGCGCCCGGATCGGTGCCATTCATACCGTGATTTTCGGCGGTTTCAGCTCTGAAGCGATCAAGGACCGCGTCAACGATTGCCAGGCCAAGCTGATCATCACCGCCGACGGTGGCTGGCGCCGCGGCAAGGTAATCGAACTCAAGAGCAATGTGGACCGTGCCATTACCGGCACTCCGACCGTCCAGAGCGTCGTGGTCTTCAAGCGCACGGGTTCGCCCGTGACGATGACCCCGGGCCGCGACCTGTGGTGGCACGATCTCGTGGCCGGTGCATCCACCACGCACAAAGCCAAAGCGTTCGAGAGCGAAACTCCCCTGTTCATCCTCTATACGTCCGGCTCGACCGGCAAACCCAAGGGCGTGCTGCATACCTCCGCCGGCTACCTGCTCGGCACGGCGATCACTTCGCACTACGTCTTCGACCTCAAGGAAACCGATGTCTACTGGTGCACCGCCGACATCGGCTGGATCACCGGTCACAGTTATGTGGTTTACGGTCCGCTGAGCAATGGCGCCACTGTGTTGATGTATGAGGGCGCGCCCAACCAGCCCGAGCCCGACCGCTTCTGGCAGATCATCGACAAGCACAGCGTCAGTATTTTCTACACCGCGCCCACCGCCATCCGCGCATTCATGCGTTGGGGTGATGAGTATGTCAAAAAACACAGTCTCGCCTCGCTGCGCCTGCTGGGCTCGGTGGGCGAACCCATCAATCCCGAGGCGTGGATGTGGTACCACAATCTGATCGGCAAAAAGCGCTGCCCGATTGTTGACACGTGGTGGCAGACCGAAACCGGCGCAATCATGGTCACCCCGATTCCAGGTGTCACCCCGACCAAGCCCGGCTCGTGTACGCTGCCGTTTTTCGGGGTCGTGCCCAAGGTGTTGGATGAGCACGGCAACGAAGTTCCAAAAAATGCCGGCGGCAAACTCTTCCTCACCCAACCATGGCCTTCGATGCTCCGCACGCTTTGGAACGACGACGATCGTTTCAAAAAACAGTATTGGAACGAAATTCCCGGCCTCTATTTCTGCGGCGACGGCGCGCGCAAGGACAAGGATGGCTATCTCTGGGTGGTCGGCCGCATCGACGACGTGTTGAATGTTTCCGGTCACCGGATTGGCACTGCGGAGATTGAGAGCGCGCTCGTGTCGCACCCCGCGGTGGCCGAGGCCGCTGCAGTTGGCCGTCCCGATGAACTCAAGGGCCAGTCACTCGTCGTTTTCGTCACCCTCAAAGGCACGCACACTGCGAGCGAGGAGCTCAAAGAGGCGTTGCGCGCCCATGTCGGCAAGGAAATCGGTTCGCTGGCCAAGCCCGACCAGGTCCGTTTCGCCGCCGGTCTGCCCAAGACCCGTTCGGGAAAAATCATGCGCCGTCTGCTCAAGGAACTGGCCACCAGCGGCGAGATCAAGGGCGACACCAGCACGCTGGAGGACTTTGCCGTCATCTCAGCCTTGAAACAAGACGAGGAATAAGTCAGCTGTCAGTCAAAGCAGGGGGCCGACTGCTGAAAGTTTGCCCCCATGCTTTTGTCTTTCGTCAGAACTGCGCCTTGCGGTCGCCAGCGGGATTCCGGGTTTTTACCCGGAAATTCGTTGCCCGGTTTCACCCTGCTCGAACTGCTCGCGGTCATTTGTATTCTGACCGTGCTCGCCAGCTTGGTTGTCGGCCTCGGCCGCCGCGCCTGTGAGTCAGCCCGCGCCGCCCGCGCCCGGACTGAGCTCGCGATCCTTTCCGCCGCGTTGGAAGAGTATCAAGGGATTTGTGGCGACTATCCTCAGACGGAGGACGGCGCTCAACTCTTGCAATCGCTGCTCGGCCGTCGCGGACCGCGCAATGAGG